>DATJJL010000162.1:0-16311 GCA_035492155.1 Ramlibacter sp.
GTCCAGAACGGACTGGGCGTCGCGATCGTCACGACTCCCCGCGGCGTGATGACCGACCGCAAGGCGCGCGCGAGCGGCGTCGGCGGCGAAGTGATCTGCTACGTCGCCTAAGGAGGGAAGAAGAAATGTCCCGCAAAGGAAAGATGCCGATCCCCGTCCCGAAGGGCGTGGACGTGCAGATCAAGGAAGACCAGATCAACGTGAAGGGAACCGGCGGCCAGCTGTCGCTCACCCAGAACGCACTGGTGAAAGTGTCGAGCAAGGATGGCGTGCTGTCCTTCGAGCCCGCCGATGAATCGCGTGAAGCGAATGCAATGAGCGGCACGATGCGCCAGTTGGTCAACAACATGGTGCTCGGTGTGACCAAGGGCTTCGAGAAGAAGCTCACGCTCGTTGGCGTTGGCTACAAGGCGCAGGCACAAGGTTCGAAGCTGAACCTCACGGTCGGCTACTCGCACCCGGTGAATATCGACATGCCGCAAGGCATCACGGTGGCCACACCGGCTCCGACCGAAATCGTGATCAAGGGTGCCGACCGCCAGCGTGTCGGCCAGCTCGCCGCGGAAGTCCGCGCCGTGCGCCCGCCCGAGCCTTACAAGGGCAAGGGCATCCGCTATGCGGACGAGAAGATCACGCTCAAGGAAACGAAGAAGAAATAAGGAGCGATGACGATGTTGAACAAAAAAGCACAGCGTCAGCGCCGCGCGCGCCAGACCCGCATTCGCGTTGCGACGCAGCGAGTGGCACGCCTGACGGTAAACCGCACCAACCTGCACATCTACGCGCAGATCATCTCCGACGACGGCACGAAGGTGCTCGCGTCGGCGTCGACCGCGCAGGCCGACCTACGCAAGTCGCTCGGTGCTCCGGGCACGGGCGGCAACAAGGCTGCCGCCGAACAGGTCGGCAAGCTGATCGCCGAGCGCGCGAAGGCCGCCGGCATCGACAGGGTTGCTTTCGACCGCGCGGGTTTCGCCTATCACGGCCGTGTGAAGGCGCTGGCCGATGCCGCGCGCGCCGCGGGCCTCCAGTTCTAAAGGATTCGCAAGATGGCACGAGTTCAAGCCAAGACGCAGGGTGACGGTCCGGAAGACGGCCTGCGCGAGAAGATGATCGCGGTGAACCGCGTGACCAAGGTGGTGAAGGGCGGCCGTATCCTCGGCTTCGCAGCATTGACCGTAGTCGGCGACGGCGATGGCCGGGTCGGCATGGGCAAGGGCAAGTCGAAGGAAGTGCCCGCCGCCGTGCAGAAGGCGATGGAAGAAGCCCGCCGCAACATGACCAAGGTGTCGCTCAAGAGCGGCACGCTGCACCACACGGTGTATGGTCAGCACGGCGCGGCCCGCGTGATGATGTCGCCGGCGCCGAAGGGCACGGGCATCATCGCCGGCGGCCCGATGCGCGCGGTGTTCGAAGTCATGGGCATCACCGACATCGTGGCGAAGAGCCACGGCTCGACGAATCCCTACAACATGGTCCGCGCGACTTTCGACGCGCTGCGCAAGTCCACGACCCCCGGGGAAGTGGCGGCCAAGCGCGGCAAGTCTGTCGAAGACCTGTTCGCGGCCTGAGCGGAGATATTGAAATGGCCAAGGAACAAGCCAAGACTGTGAAGATCCAGCTGGTGCGCAGCCCCATCGGCTGCAAGGCGGACCACCGTGCCACCGTGCGCGGGCTCGGTCTTCGCAAGCTCAATTCCATGAGCGAGCTGGAAGATACCCCCGCCGTGCGCGGAATGATCAACAAGATCGACTACCTGGTGAGGGTTCTCTGATCATGCAACTCAACGAACTCAAGCCCGCAGAGGGCGCCAAGCACGCCAAGCGCCGCGTGGGCCGCGGCATCGGCTCGGGCCTTGGCAAGACCGCAGGCCGTGGCCACAAAGGCCAGAAGTCCCGCGCAGGCGGCTTCCACAAGGTCGGTTTCGAAGGCGGCCAGATGCCGCTGCAGCGCCGTCTTCCCAAGCGCGGCTTCAAGTCGCATCTGAAGAAGTTCAACGGCGAAGTTTCGCTGGCCGCACTCGAGCGCCTCGGCGCAGCCGAAGTCGATCTCCTCACGCTCAAGCAAGCCGGCCTCGTCGGCGAGCTCGTGCGTGTCGTGAAGGTCATCAAGTCCGGCGAGATCAAGAAGGCTGTCAAGCTCAATGGCATCACCGCGACGGCCGGCGCCAAGGCCGCGATCGAAGCCGCGGGCGGCAGCATCGCCTGAAGCAAGTGTGACGAAGGACATCAGTGGCAACTAGCGCTGCACAAATCGCGAAGACCGGCAAGTACGGCGACCTGCGTCGCCGGCTGGTCTTCCTGCTGCTCGCGCTGATTGTCTATCGCATCGGCGCGCACATTCCCGTGCCCGGCATCAACCCGGACCAGCTCGCGCAGCTGTTCAAGGGCCAGCAGGGCGGGATCCTGTCGCTGTTCAACATGTTCTCAGGCGGGGCGTTGTCGCGGTTCACCGTGTTCGCCCTCGGGATCATGCCGTACATCTCGTCGTCGATCATCATGCAGCTGCTCACGTACGTCGTTCCGTCGTTCGAGGCACTGAAGAAGGAAGGCGAAGCGGGCCGTCGCAAGATCACGCAGTACACGCGTTATGGAACGTTGGGCCTGGCCCTCTTCCAATCGATGGGCATTGCGCTCGCGTTGGAAGGTTCCGCCGGTCTAGTGATCAACCCGGGCTTCGCGTTCCGAATCACGGCGATGGTGAGCCTCACGGCGGGCACCATGTTCCTGATGTGGCTCGGGGAGCAGATCACCGAGCGAGGCCTGGGCAACGGCATCTCGATCCTGATCTTCGGCGGTATCGCGGCGGGCTTGCCCAATGCGATCGGCGGTTTGCTCGAGCTGGTACGCACGGGTGCGATGAGCATTCTGGTGGCGATCTTCGTCGTCGCGGTTGTCGGACTGGTGACCTGGTTCGTGGTCTTCGTCGAACGCGGCCAGCGCAAGATCCTCGTGAACTACGCGCGGCGCCAGGTGGGCAACAAGGTGTACGGCGGGCAGTCGTCGCACCTGCCGCTGAAGCTGAACATGGCCGGCGTGATTCCGCCGATCTTCGCATCGTCGATCATCCTGCTGCCCACCACGGTGGTGAGCTGGTTCGCGACGGGCGATAGCCTTCGTTGGCTCAAGGACATCGCGGCGTCGCTGACGCCCGGCCAGCCGATCTACGTGATCCTGTACGCCAGCGCGATCATCTTTTTCTGCTTCTTCTATACGGCGCTCGTGTTCAACAGCCGCGAAACTGCCGACAACCTGAAGAAGAGCGGCGCGTTCATTCCGGGCATTCGTCCGGGCGAACAGACCGCGCGCTATATCGACAAGATCCTGGTTCGCCTGACGCTCGCCGGCGCCGTGTACATCACGTTCGTCTGCCTGCTGCCGGAGTTCCTGATCCTGAAATACAACGTGCCCTTCTACTTCGGTGGAACGTCCCTGCTGATCATCGTTGTGGTGACGATGGACTTCATGGCCCAGGTGCAGAACTACCTGATGAGCCAGCAGTACGAATCGCTTCTGAAGAAGGCAAATTTCAAGACGTCATTGGGCGGTTGAATGCATGGCGAAGGATGATGTCATCCAGATGCAGGGTGAGGTCGTTGAAAACCTCCCCAACGCGACCTTCCGCGTGAAGCTGGAAAACGGGCACGTAGTGCTCGGACATATTTCGGGAAAGATGCGGATGCACTACATCCGCATCCTTCCGGGTGACAAGGTCACCGTTGAATTGACGCCCTACGACTTGTCGCGGGCACGAATTGTTTTCCGCGCCAAGTAGGCGAAGAGTGTTAGGAGAGAAATCATGAGAGTTTCGGCTTCCGTCAAGAAGATCTGCCGCAACTGCAAGATCATCCGCCGCAAGGGCGTCGTCCGCGTGATCTGCACCGATCCGCGTCATAAGCAGCGCCAAGGCTGATTAGAGTTTTAGAGGACTGAGAACATGGCACGTATCGCCGGTATCAACATCCCGCCGCACCAGCACGCCGAAATCGGCCTGACGGCCATCTTCGGCATCGGCCGCTCGCGTGCACGCGAGATCTGCGAAGCCACGGGCATCCCGCACTCCAAGAAGGTCAAGGACCTCACGGATGCCGAGCTCGAAAAGATCCGCGACGCAATCGGCAGGTTCACCATCGAAGGCGACCTGCGCCGCGAGAACACGATGGCCATCAAGCGCCTGATGGACATCGGCTGCTACCGCGGTTTCCGTCACCGCCGCGGCCTGCCGGTGCGCGGCCAGCGCACGCGCACGAACGCGCGTACCCGCAAGGGTCCGCGCCGAGCCGCCGCCGCGCTCAAGAAATAAACAGGAAAGAGTAAAGACACATGGCCAAGGCTCCTGTCTCCAACGCCGCGCAGCGTGTGCGCAAGAAGGTCCGCAAGAACGTGAGCGACGGCGTCGCACACGTCCACGCGTCCTTCAACAACACGATCATCACGATCACCGACCGCCAGGGCAATGCGCTTTCCTGGGCGTCTTCCGGTGGTCAGGGTTTCAAGGGCTCGCGCAAGTCCACGCCGTTCGCCGCGCAGGTCGCGTCCGAACAGGCCGGCCGCGCCGCCATGGAACAGGGCATCAAGAACCTCGACGTCGAGATCAAGGGCCCTGGCCCCGGTCGCGAATCGTCTGTGCGTGCGCTCGCAGCGCTGGGCATCCGCATCACGTCCATCAGCGACGTGACGCCCGTGCCGCACAACGGCTGCCGCCCGCAAAAGCGCCGTCGTATCTAAAGATCATTTCTGCAACCAAGCCCACCGCCGCCGACGTGCATGCATGTGGCGGCTCCCGGGGCAACAGGCTCCGGAAGAAGACCTAAAGGAACATAAGTGGCACGCTATCTCGGCCCCAAGGCCAAACTTTCCCGCCGCGAAGGCACTGACCTGTTCCTGAAGAGCGCTCGCCGCTCCATCAGCGACAAGGCGAAATTCGATTCCAAACCCGGCCAGCACGGCCGGACCTCCGGTCAGCGCACGTCCGACTTCGGCCTGCAACTGCGCGAAAAGCAGAAGGTCAAGCGCATGTACGGCGTGCTGGAGCGCCAATTCCGCCGCTACTTCGAAGAAGCATCGCGCCGCAAGGGCAACTCGGGCACTCACCTGCTGACGATCCTGGAATCGCGCCTCGACAACGTCGTCTACCGCATGGGCTTCGGCTCCACGCGTGCGGAAGCCCGCCAGCTCGTGTCCCACAAGGGCATCACGGTCAACGGCAACATCGTCAACATCCCGTCGTACCTGGTGAAGGCCGGCGATGTGATTGCCGTGCGTGAAAAGTCCAGGAAGCAGAACCGGGTCATCGAGGCACTGCAGCTCGCGCAGCAGGTTGGCATCCCGGGCTGGGTCGAAGTCAACGCCGACAAGGCCGAGGGCACCTTCAAGAAGGTGCCCGATCGTGACGAATTCGGCGCCGACATCAACGAGTCGCTGATCGTCGAACTGTATTCCCGCTAAGCGGAGCCTTGAGGCCGGGCCGTCCGGCCTCAAGTTGTTAGTTTCGTTCCCTGCCTGGGGCACCCGGGCCGGGCGCTTCACCAGCCTTACCGGTGTAACGAGCCGGGGGTATTGAGAGGAAGTCCTGCATGCAAACCAATCTGCTGAAACCCAAAGCCATCAACGTGGAACAGCTCGGTGTGAACCGGGCCAAGGTCACGCTCGAACCGTTCGAGCGCGGCTACGGCCACACGCTGGGCAACGCGCTGCGCCGCGTCCTGCTTTCGTCGATGGTGGGTTACGCAGCCACCGAGGTGACGATCGCCGGCGTGCTGCACGAGTACTCGTCGATCGACGGCGTCCAGGAAGACGTCGTGTCGATCCTGCTGAACCTCAAGGGCGTGGTCTTCAAGCTCCACAACCGCGACGAGGTCACGCTGTCGCTGCGCAAGGACGGCGAAGGCGTCGTCACGGCCGCCGACATCCAGACGCCGCACGACGTCGAGATCATCAACCCCGGCCATGTCATCGCGCACCTGTCGCAAGGCGGCAAGATCGACATGCAGATCAAGGTCGAGAAGGGCCGTGGCTACGTGCCCGGCACGATGCGCCGCTACGCGGACGAGCCGACCAAGTCGATCGGCCGCATCGTCCTTGACGCGTCGTTCTCGCCGGTCAAGCGCGTGAGCTACACGGTCGAAAGCGCCCGCGTCGAGCAGCGCACCGACCTCGACAAGCTCGTGGTCGAAATCGAAACCAACGGGGCGATCACCGCCGAAGACGCAGTGCGCGCTTCGGCGAAGATCCTCGTCGAGCAGCTCGCGGTGTTCGCGCAGCTCGAAGGCAGCGAACTCGCCGCCTTCGACCAGCCGGTGCAGCGCAGCTCGCAGCAGTTCGACCCGATCCTGCTGCGCCCGGTCGACGAGCTCGAGCTCACCGTGCGCTCGGCCAACTGCCTGAAGGCCGAAAACATCTATTACATCGGCGACCTGATCCAGCGTACGGAAAACGAGCTGCTCAAGACGCCGAACCTGGGGCGCAAGTCGCTCAACGAAATCAAGGAAGTCCTCGCATCGCGTGGCCTCACGCTCGGCATGAAGCTCGAATCGTGGCCGCCGGCCGGCCTGGACAAGCGTTAATCAATCGATGGTGAACTCGCAGTACCTGACACGGCTGCGTTTGAGATAAGGAAAGGAACACACCATGCGCCACGGACACGGTCTCCGTAAACTGAACCGCACGAGCGAGCACCGCCTCGCCATGCTGCGCAACATGATGAATTCGCTGATCGAGCACGAGGTGATCAAGACCACCGTGCCGAAGGCGAAGGAACTGCGCCGCGTTGTCGAGCCAATGCTCACGCTCGGCAAGGAGCCGACGGTCGCCAACAAGCGCCTCGCGTTCGATCGCCTGCGCAACCGCGACAACGTCACCAAGCTTTTCAACGAGCTGGGTCCGCGCTACAAGGCGCGCCCGGGTGGCTACACGCGCATCCTGAAGATGGGTTTCCGCGTCGGCGACAACGCGCCGATGGCGCTCGTCGAGCTGGTTGATCGTCCCGAGCCCCAAGAGGCATCCGGCGAGCAAGCGGCGTCCTGATCGTTTATAATTTTCGACTCTGACGCGCGGTGGAGCAGCCTGGTAGCTCGTTGGGCTCATAACCCAAAGGTCGCAAGTTCAAATCTTGCCCGCGCAACCAATTTAGAACGACGCCCTTGGGCGTCGTTTTTCTTTTGCGCGATGATGCTTGCACCTGAAGGAGATGCCGCATGGCCATCGATGATCGTGTGATCAACATCGAGCAACTCAAGCTCGAACATTTCCAGCACGCAGAGAAGTTCGAAACGCGCGGCGTGCGCATTGGGCCGCTGCTCGGCGCGAAGGACTTGGGCTATTCCTACGACGTCGTGCCGCCCGGCAAGACAGGTTGCCCGTTCCACAGTCACCGCGCCGAAGAAGAGATGTTCTTCGTCGTGCGCGGCACGGGCCTGCTGCGCTACGGCGACCAGACGCGCAAGATTCGCGCAGGCGACTTCATCTGCTGCCCGACAGGCGGGCCCGCGACGGCGCACCAGATCATCAACGACTCCAGCGACGAGCTCGCGTACATCTCGGTGAGCACGATGATGCCGGCAGAGGTCTGCGAATACCCGGACTCCGGCAAGATCGGCGCGTTCGGCGGCGCGGAGAACGATCGCGTGCGCCACATGACGAGGCCGACTCAGGCGCTCGACTATTGGGACGGCGAATAGCGCCACGGGGCGATCAAACAGTTCCCAGCATTTCCTTGGTGATGAGCACGACACCGTTGGGCGAACGATGAAAGCGGCGCTCATCGAGCTCGGCGTTCTCGCCGACCACAAGGCCATCGGGCAATGCGCAGCCGCGATCGATGACGACCTTGCTCAATTTGCAACCGCGTCCGATCGTGCAGTCCGGCATGATGACCGCTTGCCGGATCGTGCAGCACGAGTGCACTCGCACGTTCGAGAAAAGCACGGACTCGGTGATGTCCGAGCCGGAAACGATGCAGCCGCCTGACACGAGCAAGTTGCCGGTCTCACCATGGCGGCCTTGCTCGTCGGGCACGAACTTCGCCGGCGGCAATTGCTCCTGATACGTCCAGATCGGCCACTCGCGGTCGTACAGGTTCAGCGTCGGCATGTCGGAGGCGAGATCGAGGTTGGCCGACCAGAACGCCTCGATGGTTCCGACATCGCGCCAGTACGGCTCGTGCGGTGCGTTGTACGGAACGCTCGACATGGATAGCGGATGCGCTATTGCGCCGCCTTCGCGCACGACGCGCGGAATGATGTTCTTGCCGAAGTCGTGCTCCGACGACGGGTCCGCGAGATCGTCCTCCAGCAGGTGGTACAGGTAGTCCGCATCGAAGGCATAAATGCCCATGCTGCCCAGCGCGCGGTCGGGCTTGCCGGGCATGCCGGGCGGGTCTTTCGGCTTTTCGAGAAAGGCCGTGATGCGGCGCTGCTCGTCGACGGCCATCACGCCAAGCGCCGTAGCTTCCATGCGCGGCACTTCGACACAGCCGACGGTGCAGCGGCTGCCGCGCTCCACGTGGTCGAGCAGCATCAGCGAATAGTCCTGCTTGTAGATGTGGTCGCCCGCGAGCACGAGGATGTATTCGGGGTCGTAGCCGCGCAGGATGTCGATGTTCTGGTAAATCGCGTCGGCCGTGCCTCGATACCACAGCGATTCGTCGATGCGCTGCTGCGCGGGAAGCAGGTCGATGAACTCGCCGACCTCGCCGCGCAGGAAATTCCACCCGCGCTGCAGGTGGCGCAGCAGCGAATGCGACTTGTACTGCGTGAGCACGCCGATGCGGCGGATGCCCGAGTTGATGCAGTTCGACAGGACGAAATCGATGATGCGGAACTTGCCGCCGAAATACACCGCGGGCTTCGCGCGCCGGTCGGTCAGGTCATGCAGGCGCGAGCCGCGTCCGCCGGCGAGCACCATGGCGACGGTGCGGCGCGGCAGTTGCTGCGCAAGGAACGTGCGATTGGCACGGCGGCGCTCTGCGCCGTCCCATGCTTGTGCTGGTTGCTGCTCCATGCCGTGACTTCCACGGCGACTGTCGCTTAGCGCAAAGCGCAGCGATGTAGGACGGGCGCGTTTTCAGCGTGGTTCGAGCTCATCGTTGAGGCCCTAGATCACATTGGCATCGCGCAACTGCTGCAATTGATTTGCGTCGATGCCGATCTGTCCGTACACATCCGCGTTGTCTGCTCCGGTGTCCGGACCGACGCGAGGCGTGTCCCACTTCCTGCCCGCGAATCTCGGCACGGCAGCCGGTGCGGGAATCGCACCGAGTTTCTCGTCCATGAGGTCGATCATCGTCCCGCGCGCCTTGAAGTGCGGATCGTCCAGCACGTCGGCGATCGAGTAGACCTTGGTGAATGGAACGTCCTCGGCCTGCAGCCGCTCGCGCAACTCGGCGAGGGTGTGCGCCTTGCACCAGTCGGCGACCATCGCATCCAGTGCGACGAGGTTCTGAGTGCGGTGGACGTTGGTGTCGAAAAGCGGATTCGTCGCGAGTTCGGGCCGCTGCATCGCACGCGCGAGCCGCGCGAAGATCGGATCCGACGACCCCACGAGCGTGATCCAGTCGCCGTCCGCGGTCTGGTAGACGTTCGACGGCGCGGTGTAGCCCGCGCGTGAGCCGGTGCGCGTTCGCGCCTGCCCACCGAATTTGTATTCGGCCGCCAACGGGTCGAGCAGGCGCAGCATCGCCTCCGTGGCGGACAGGTCGATCTCCACGCCGCGCTGCTGGTCCTTCGGCATCGCGTTGCGCTCGACGAGTGTCGTCGCTATCGCGAACGCACCAAAGAGTCCGGCGATCGCATCGCCCAGCGGAAAGTTCATGTGCTGCGGCGGACCGCCTGCCTCGCCCGTGAGATGCGTGAAGCCGCTCATCGCCTCGAAAATGCGCGCGAAGCCGGGGCGGCGCGCATACGGGCCCGTCTGCCCGAAGCCCGTGATGCGAAGCACGATCAGCCGCGGGTTGCGCTCGTGCAGCGTCTTCCAGTCCAGGCCCCATTGGTCCATCGTGCCGGTGCGAAAGTTTTCGACGAGCACGTCGAAGCCTTCGACCAGGCGCAGGAAAAGATCGCGGCCCTCGGGCTTGCGGACGTCGAGCGAGATGCCCTTCTTGCCGCGATTCGCCGTCTTCCAGAAGAGGGCGTGCCCCTCGTGCACGGGCGCGAGCCCCCGCAGCGCATCGTTGCCCTGCGGCAGTTCAAGCTTGACCACTTCGGCGCCCATGTCGCCGCACAGCGTCGCGGCGAAAGGCGCGGCCAGCACCGTGGCCATGTCCAGGATGCGCACGCCCTGCAGCGGATATCCGTCGTTCGCCATCGCGCGATTCATTGGGCCTTCAGGTCGACGGATTTCAGCACCGGCTCCCACGCCTTGCGGTCGATGCGGATGCGCTCCTCGAACGCAGCCTCATCGGGGTTGAGCGCGGTCGCGCCGAGTTTGAAGAACCTGTCCTTGAGTGACTGCGAAGCCAGCGCCTTCGTCAGTGCCTGGTTCAGCGTGGCCACGATTTCCTTCGGCGTGCCCTTGGGTGCGACCAGGCCCATCCACAGGCCCGTGTCCAGCCCGCCGATACCGAGTTCGCTGAACGTCGGGACGTCCGGTGCGGATGGCGAGCGCGTCTTGCCCGTCTGCGCAAGGATGCGGACCTTGCCGCTCGACATATAGGGCAGGGTGCCGCCGAGGTTGTTGCACATCACCGGGATCACGCCGCCCATCAGGTCCGCGACCGCCGGCGCGTTGCCCTTGTACGGCACGTGCACAAGTTTCATCTTCGCCTGGTGGTTGATCATCTCGCACACCAGGTGCGAAGGCGTCGCGATGCCGGCCGAGCCGAACGACATCGATCCGGGCTTGGCGTGTTCGGCCTTCACGAGATCTGCGAAGGTCTTGTATGGCGTGGACGCGTTCACCGCGATCACGTTCGGCAGGTCGGCGACGAGGCCGATGTAGGCGTAATCGTCCACAGGGTTGAACGTGAGGTTCTTGTGCACATACGGCAGGAACACGTTCGTCAGGCCCGCCATCAGGATGGTGTAGCCGTCGGGCTTGGCCTTCGCGACGTATTCCGACCCGATCAGGCTGCCCGCGCCCGCCTTGTTGTCGACGATGACCTGCTGGCCCAGCGCCGTCGTCATTTCCTGTGCGACGGCACGTGCCACGAGGTCGGTGCTGCCACCTGCGGGGAACGGAACGACGAGCTTGATCGTTTGTTCGGGATACGCCGCGAATGCGAGCGTGGAGGCCAGCGCGATCGAAATCGCCGTGGCGATGCGCGGAAGCACGAATCGGAAATTCATGAATGTCTCCTGGAGTTGTCGGGTGGGAATTTGAGGAAGCGCCGGCCGAGCGTCGCCCGATGCAGCTCGGACGCGCCGTCGTAGATCCGGAAAGGGCGCAGTTCGCGAAGGATGAGCGATACGGGCGCGTCGTCGGACATGCCGAGCGCACCCATCAACTGGGCCGCGCGATCGGCAACGCGATAAAGCGCCTCGGACACGAACACCTTGGTCATCGCGCTTTCGGTCTTGACCGGAAGGCCTGCATCGAGGCGGGCGGCACAGTCGAGCGTCATCAGGCGGCTCGCGTGCAGGTCGATGTGGCAGTCGGCGATCATGGCCTGCACCTGCTGCAGCTCGGCAAGCCGGTGGCCGAACGACTCCCGCTCGTTCACGTACGCCTGTGCGTGTTCGAGCGCGCGGCGCGCGCGGCCCATGAGGCGCATGCAATGCGACAAGCGCGCCGGTTCGAGGCGCTGCTGCGCGTATTCGAAACCCTTGCCCACTTCACCGAGCACGCTGTCGCCGTGCACGAAGCAATTGCGGATCTCGATCTCGCCATGCCCGCCGATCGCGTAGGGATCGAGGCCGGCGATGGCGCGAAGGATCGTGAAGCCGGGTGTGCCCACATCGACGATGAACTGCGTGGGGCCTTCCGGCGTCCGTGCAAGCACGATGGCGAACTTCGCGCCGACCGAGCCCGTGATGAACCACTTGTGCCCGTCGAGCACCCAGCCGTTGCCTTCCCGGCGCGCGGTGGTCTTGAGCATCGAGGGATCGGAGCCGGCGCCGGGATGCGGCTCGGTCATCGCGAAACACGAGCGAATCTCGCCGGCGGCCAAGGGCTGCAGGTACTTCGCCTGCTGCTCGCTCGTGCCTTGCCTGAGCAGGCTGATCATGTTCGGCTGATCGGGGGCGGCGCAATTCATCGCGCCGGGACCGAGATAGCTGCGGCCGGCTTCTTCGAGCACTGCGGCGCGATCGGTCCATGACAAGCCGAGCCCGCCGAGCTCGCGCGGCATCTGGGGCAGGTACAGGCCCTGCGCCTTCGCGACCGGCCGCAGCTCGCCGAGCACGCGGTCGAGTGCCGCCGGATCGTTGACGTGCGAGACCCTCTCCCGCGGAATCGCTTCCGTCTCGACGAAATGCCGCACGCGTTGGAGCAATCCGGCGCTCACGTCGCGGCCTTCGCGTGATCGCGCAGCGTGAGCTTGGCGATATTCAGCTGGTGGATCTGGCTCGTTCCCTCGTACAGGCGGAAAAGCCGCACGTCGCGGTAGTAGCGCTCGATGGAACTGAAGTCCGCGACGTAGCCGGAGCCGCCGAACATCTGCACGCACCGGTCCGCGACGCGGCCGCACATCTCCGACGCGAAATACTTGCACATCGACGCCATGAGCGCGACGTCCTCACCGCGATCGCGCGCGCGGGCCGCCTCGAGGATCATCGACCGTGCCGCGAAGATTTCCGTGCGGCTGTCGGCGATCAGCGCCTGGACAAGCTGGAAGTTGCTGACAGCTTGACCGAACTGCGTGCGCCGCGACGTGTGCGCCATCGCCAGATCGAGCATGCGGATCGCCGGGCCCGTGCAAAGCGCCGCGAGATGCAGGCGCTGCTTGTTGAGCACCTTCATGACGGTCTGGAATCCCACGCCTTCGCGTCCGCCGATCAGGTTCGCGGCGGGCACCCGGCAATTGTCGAAATGGACATCGGACACCGGCGAGCCGCTCTGGCCCATCTTGCGGTACGGCTGGCCCATGCGCAGCCCTGGCGTGCCGCGTTCGACGATGAATGCCGACAGGCCGCTGCTGCCCTTCGAGCCGGGCTCGGTGCGAGCGATGACGGTGAACACGTCGGCGATCGGCGCGTTCGTGATGAAGCACTTCTTGCCGTCGAGGACATACGCGTCGCCCTCGCGGCTCGCAGTGGTCTGGATGTTCGTCGCTTCGGAGCCTGCGTTCGGCTCGGTCAGCGCGAGACAGCCCGTGAGCTCGCCGCTTGCCATTCGCGGCAGCCAGCGCGATTTCTGTTCGTCGGTGCCGTCGGCCACGAGCGCTTCCGAGCCGATGCCGGTGTTCGTGCCCACGCGGGCGCGCAATGCGACCGAAGCCTGCGACAGCTCGAACGCGCACGTCACGAGTTCTTCGGTTGTAAGGCCCAGGCCGCCGTACGCTTCGGGAATGCTCCAGCCGAAGTAGCCTTTGCGACGCAGTTCGTCCACCACGGCGGGCGGCACTTCGTCTGCGCGTTCCACGTCGTCTTCGACCGGATGCCAGCGATCGCGCACGAACGCGCGGATATCGGCAACGAGCAACTGGAGTCGGGCAGGATCGCGAATCATGGGCGCACTCTAGGACGGCCTCTCCTGTTTCGCGCACAATCGTTTCAATAGTTGAAACATCGATGCGCGTTTTCGTGACGCCTCGCGAGAATGCAAGCATGAGATTGCCCCGTCCCGTCCACCAGATTCGCGACCAGAACGACCTGAGGCAGGTCCGCGAGGAGGACCCGAACTTTTCCGGCACGCTGGCCAAGGGCTTGCTGATATTGCAGTGCTTCGTGGCCGATCCGCGCCCCCATGCGAACAGCGAATTCGCGGAACGATTGGGGCTGCCGCGCCCGACGGTGTCCCGCCTTTGCAAGACGCTGCAGGCGCTGGGCTTCCTTGATCACGACGAGCGGCTCGATCGCTACTTCATCGGTCCTGCGGCGGTGACGCTGGGCTATCCGTACGTGATCAATACGCCCCTGCTCAGCCAGCTGCGGCCAGCCATGCAGGCGCTGGCCACGCGCTGGGAAGGGGCCGTATCGGTGGGCGTCACGATGGATCTGGATGTGGTGTACGTCGAGTCATCAGCGCACGAGCAAGGCACGTTGAAGCGCCCGGGCGTCGGCGCCGTGCGCGGCATCGTGGAAACCGCGATGGGCCGTGCGTGGCTCGCGCAGCTCACGGCCGCGGAGCGCAACCGGTTCTTGTCGCGCGCGAAGCAGCAGCGGCCCGACGAATTCGTGCGTTCGACCGAGGGCCTCAAGGACAGCATCGCGAACTACGCGAAGCGAGGCTTTTCGATCAATCTTGGGGACGCGGGCCTGGGCGTGCACGCAGTGGGTGTCGCATCGCGCATCCGTTACGGCTCACGCGTGCTGCTGTTCAACGTCGCCGTACCCGGCTATCGCGCGCGGGCCACCGAACTCGTGAAGGGCATCGGCCCGAGCCTTGTCCAGCTTGTGAACATGGCGACCCGGCAAGTGGGGACGCGCTGAGCGTTGGCGCGGCTGGCGGGGATCGAACCCACGACCCTTGGCTTCGGAGGCCAATACTCTATCCACTGAGCTACAGCCGCGTCCCGGCGATTATCCGCGATGCGCGGGTCGCCGGCCGGGGTGCCGGAACCCGGCCCATATAATCGTCGGTTGTTCTAGAAAAAGCCCCGCCCCGAGGACGCCATGACCGACAACGCGCACGACGAAGAACACACCCTGGACGGCCACAGCGGCCCAATCAAGACCCCCAAGCAGCTGCTTGTGACGGTGATCCTCGCTTTCGTGCTGCCCGTGTTCATCATCATCGGGCTCGTGGCGTACGTCGTTTCCGAAAACAAGCCGTCCGGCAGCACGCAAGCCGAAGACCAGGCGCTCGGCGGCGTCACGCAGCAAGACCTCGAGCGCGACACGGCAGCGCGCATTCGCAAGGTCGGCACCGTGGAGATCCGCGATGCGAACCGTCCGCTCAAGACGGGTGAGGAAGTCTTCAAGGCGCAGTGCACCACCTGCCACTCTGCAGGAGTTGCCGGTGCGCCGAAGTTCGGCGACAAGGCTGCGTGGGCGCCCCGCATCGCGAAGGGCTTCGACGCGCTGGTGCAATCTGCACTGCACGGCAAGAACGCCATGCCCGCACAGGGCGGCGGCGATTTCGACGACATCGAAGTTGCGCGCGGCGTGGCCTACATGGCCAACGCGGGCGGCGCGAAATTCGCGGAGCCGCAAAGGCCCGCGGGCGCTGCACAGGCTGCGGCGAGCGCCGCACCCGCCGTTGCCACCACGGCTGCAGCCGCTCCCGCACCCACGCCTGTTGCAGCGGCTGCACCCGCCGCGGCCCCCGCACCCGCGGCAGCCGGCGGCTCGAATGCCAATGCCGGCGAGGCTCTCTTCAAGCAGACCTGCAGCGCCTGTCACGGCACGGGCGTTCTGGGCGCGCCGAAATTCGGCGACAAGGCCGCGTGGGCGCCGCGCATCAAGCAGGGCGTCGACGCGCTGGTTCACAACGCAATCACCGGCAAGAACGCGATGCCGCCGCGCGGCGGCTCCAGTGCGAGCGACGCGGACGTCCGCGCCGCCGTGCAGTACATGGTCAACGCCGCGAAGTAAGCCGCGAGCCTGGGCTTTTCACGAACCCGAATCGCTGCGGCAGTTCAGCGGCAGCAACTTCCTGAAGGGGCCACGCGCCCTCGTCGATGGCATCGGCCGCCGACTCGACATCGAGCGTGTGCACAAGGCCGAAGCCGACGTCGGTGTCCAGGTACACGCGGCCTTCCTCGTCCAGCACCGCTGTCCTGACCACGGCAGTGCGGCCGGTGTGCGACCGAACGCTGCGGTCTTCGCCGATTCGCCACACATAAGGCGCCGCCTCGAGCTCGACATACACGCGTTGCGGTCCGTTCTGGAAGAACCATTGACCCGCGTCGTCGCACTCGTAGTTGCGATGGATGAAATCGATGAGCTTGTCGTGCCTGAGCACAGAGCCTTTCGATTGCGGGAAGGGCCCAGCTGCCTGCGTGCGGTCATCGCGCATGTACCAGTTGCCGCGGGCATCGAGCCCCAGCCAGCCCCAGCAGTGCGGAACGTTGGGCCACTTCGCGATCGCCTGGCGAACGATGTCGTCCATCGTTTCATTATCCGCGCGGCAAATAAAAAGGCGCCGCATTGCGGCGCCTTGTAGAGGGGCATCTCGTGGGATGCCATTGCATGATTTTTGGGTGTTCTGCGGCTTGTCTCCTCGGTCCCTCGACCTCGCGGCCGACCGGCACTGCCACATCTTCCGCTTGCGAGTG
>DATJJL010000163.1:0-5476 GCA_035492155.1 Ramlibacter sp.
CGGCGTGAGCGGCGCCCACAGGAAGATTGCGATCGTGATCGCGCGGCCGATGTAGATGGCGGCGAGGATCTTGCGCTTGGCCATCTTCTGCCCGAGCGTTCCCGCGATGTAGGTGCCGAAGACGTTGAAAAGCCCGATGAGCGCCAGCGCATAGCTCGCGACCTGCGGCGAGAAGCCGTGGTCCTTCAGGTAGCTGGGCATGTGCACGCCGATGAAGACCACCTGGAAGCCGCACACGAAGTATCCGGCCATCAGCAGCTGAAAGCTCTTGTACTTGAAGGCTTCGCGCAGCGCCTGGCCAATGGTCTGTTCGCGATGCGGTGCGGCGCCGTTGGCGAAGCCCGGCTCGCGCAGGCCGTACGCGAGCGGCGCAACCAGCAGCACGAAGATGCCCAGCGCGAGCAGCGCCTGCTGCCAGCCCGCGTTGACGATCAAATAGCCTTCGATCGGCACCATGAGGAACTGCCCGAACGAACCCGCCGCCGCAGCCACGCCCATGGCCCATGAGCGCCGGGACGCATCGACCTGCCGGCCGATCACGCCATACACGACCGCATAGGTGGTGCCCGCCTGCGCCGCGCCGATGAGGATGCCCGCCGTCAGCGCGAAGACGAGCGCGTTGTTCGACAACGCCATGCCCGCAAGGCCGAGGCCATAAAGCACGCTGCCGACCACGATCACGCGGAAAGCGCCGAAGCGGTCAGCCACCATGCCCGCGAAGATGCCGAAAAAGCCCCATGAGAGGTTCTGCAATGCCAGCGCGAATGCGAAAGTCTGTCGCGTCCACCCCTGCGCCTGCGTGACCGGCTGCAGCCAAAGCCCGAAGCCCTGGCGGATGCCCATGGACAGCGTGACGATCGCAGCGCCGCACACGAGCACCTGCGTCATGGAAAGGCGTTGTTGTTGCATCGGGCGAAATGTAGCTGGGGAGGAATAAACCTTGACTGCGTGGGCCTGTCACCCCGGCGCAGGCCGGGGTCGCTGGCGATGGATGTACCGCGATCCAAACGACCGCCATCGATCCCGGCCTGCGCCGGGATGACTGTTCTTTCATCCAGTCACTACAATCCGTCCCTCCCATGGCAACCCAACCCGGCTATTCCGAAGCGTCGATCCGCGTGCTCAAGGGGCTCGAGCCCGTCAAGCAGCGGCCCGGCATGTACACGCGCACCGACAACCCGCTGCACGTCATCCAGGAAGTGATCGACAACGCGGCCGACGAATCACTCGCAGGTTTCGGCAAGCGCATCAAGACCACGTTGCATTCCGACGGTTCGATCTCGGTGGAGGACGACGGCCGCGGCATTCCCTTCGGCATGCACCCGGAAGAAAAAACGCCGGTGATCGAGCTCGTCTACACGCGGCTGCATGCGGGCGGCAAGTTCGACAAGGGCAAGGGCGGGGCGTACAGCTTCTCGGGCGGCCTGCACGGCGTTGGCGTGTCGGTGACGAACGCCTTGGCGAAGCGGCTCGAGGTGACGACACATCGCGAAGGCCAGGTCGCCAAGATCGTCTTCTCCGGCGGCGACGTCATCGAAAAGCTTCAGCTGCGCAAGATTCAGGAGGGCGATCGCAGGCAGGGCACGAGCGTGCGCGTGTGGCCCGACGCGAAGTATTTCGAATCGGCACAGCTCCCGATGACGGAGCTTGCGCACCTGCTGCGCAGCAAGGCCGTGCTGATGCCGGGCGTCACCGTGTCGCTCGTCAACGAGAAGACCCGGGATTCGCAAAGCTGGCAATACAAGGGCGGCCTGCGCGATTACCTGATGCAGACGCTGACTGCCGACCCCGTCATCCCGATCTTCGAAGGCGAAGGCTTCGCGCAGAACAACGACACGTTCGCCGAAGGCGAGGGCGCGCAGTGGTGCGTGGCCTTCACCGAAGACGGCCAGCCCGTGCGCGAAAGTTACGTCAACCTCATTCCCACGAGCGCGGGCGGCACGCATGAAAGCGGCCTGCGCGACGGCCTCTTCAACGCGGTGAAAAGTTTCATCGAGCTGCATTCGCTGCTGCCCAAGGGCGTGAAGCTCCTGCCGGAGGACGTCTTCGCGCGTGCTTCTTATGTGTTGTCCGCGAAGGTGCTCGATCCGCAGTTCCAGGGCCAGATCAAGGAGCGTCTCAATTCACGCGACGCCGTGCGCCTGGTGTCGAGCTATGTGCGGCCGGCGCTGGAGTTGTGGCTCAACCAGCATGTCGAATACGGCAAGAAGTTGGCTGAGCTCGCCATCAAGGCCGCGCAGTCGCGCCAGAAGGCGGGGCAGAAGGTCGAAAAGCGCAAGGGCTCCGGCGTGGCGGTTCTGCCGGGCAAGCTCACCGATTGCGAAAGCAAGGACACGAGCCACAACGAGGTCTTTCTCGTCGAGGGCGACTCGGCAGGCGGCAGCGCGAAGATGGGCCGCGACAAGGAGATGCAGGCCGTCCTGCCGCTGCGTGGCAAGGTGCTGAACACGTGGGAAGTCGAGCGCGATCGCCTTTTCGCCAACACCGAGATTCACGACATCGCCGTGGCCATCGGTGTCGATCCGCACGGCCCCAACGATGAGCCCGATCTCACCGGCCTGCGCTACGGAAAGATCTGCATCCTGTCGGATGCGGATGTGGATGGCTCGCACATCCAGGTGCTGCTGCTCACGCTGTTCTTCAGGCACTTCCCCAAGCTCATCGACACGGGGCACGTCTATATCGCGCGGCCGCCCTTGTTCCGCGTCGATGCACCCGCACGTGGGAAAAAGCCGGCGTCCAAGACTTACGCCCTTGACGAGGGCGAGCTCACCGCTATCCTCGACAAACTGCGCAAGGAAGGCGTTCGCGAGGGCTCCTGGACCATCAGCCGGTTCAAGGGTCTGGGCGAGATGAGCGCCGAGCAGTTGTGGGAAACCACGCTGAACCCCGACACGCGGCGGCTGCTGCAAGTGAACTTGGGGCAGCTCGATTTCTCGCAGACCGAAAGCATGATCACCAAGCTCATGGGCAAGGGCGAAGCCGCCGCCCGCCGCGAGCTCATGGAACTTCACGGCGACGCCGTGGAAGTCGATATCTGAAACCATTCGCCAAGTGACAGCCGCCAACTTCGCCGCCAGCTCGCCCGACCGCACCACGGCCCGGGTGCGCCTGCGCCCGACGATGTCCAGCGATCTCGACTATGTCGTGTCGCTGGAGCAGGCGGCCGAGAACCTGCCTTTCATCACGCCCTGGGACAAGACGCAGCACGAAGCCGCGATCCGCTTCCCCGACTTTCGCCACTTCATCGTCGAAGGTGGCGTCGATCTCACGCACGTCGGCTTCGTCATCCTCATCGGGTGCCGCAACCAGAACCAGGCGATCGAATTGAAGCGCATGGTGATCGAAGCGAAGGGCACGGGCTTTGGCCGCGCGGCACTGCGCATGACCAAGAAGATCGCCTTCGACGATCTCGGCGCGCACCGCTTCTGGCTCGACGTGAAAAAGCGCAATTCGCGTGCGAAGGCGCTCTACGACAGCGAAGGCTTCGTGGTCGACGGCGAATTGCGAGAAGCCGTGAAGACCGACCAGGGTTTCGAATCGCTCATCGTCATGTCGATGCTGCATTCGGAATTCATCGGCCGCCGCTCGCTGGGACTGGAGCTGCGCGCTTGATGGGCAAGCTCCTCGCTTATCTGGCTTCGGCATTGGCTTTGGCATTCGTGCTCGCGTCTCCCGCCCGCGCGGAAGTTTGGGGCTATGTCGATGACAAGGGCGTCGCGCACTTCGCGGCCGAAAAGGTCGATGAGCGCTACGAGCTTTACTTCCGCGGCGGCGAAAGCTTCGACACAGCCAGCGGCATCGGCACGCCGCGGCCTGTCGCAGTGCCTTCGGCCGATGCGTCCAAGTTAATAGCGTTCTTCGAAATCGCTCCCGCGTACAAGCAGGTGCAGCATTACCTGCGCGCGGCGTCGAAAGCCAACGACATCGACTACGAATTGCTCAAGGCGCTGATCGCAACCGAATCGGGGTTCGACGCGAAAGCCGTTTCGCCCCGAGGCGCTGTCGGCCTGATGCAAGTAATGCCCGAGACCGCGCAACGCTATGGCGTCACCGGCGACAAGAAGCAGCCGGTGCAAAAAAAGCTGTTCGACCCGGGCGTGAACATCAGCACCGGCGCGAAGTACCTGCACTACCTGATGAACCTGTTCCCCGGTCGGCTCGACCTTGCGCTGGCTGCGTACAACGCGGGCGAAGGCGCGGTGCTTCGCGCAGGCAAGCAGGTGCCCAACTACAAGGAAACGCAGAACTACGTGAAGACGGTGCTGCAGCTGTACGAGATGCTCAAGCCGCCTTCGTCGCTGCGCGGCGCCACCCGCATCCGCATGCAGATCCCTCAACAGCCGAACGCAGAGGTCGCAGATAAATCGCAGAGCGCGCAGAGTCTTCTCTAAGCAAGAAACTCTGCGCCCTCGCGAAACCTCCGCGTCCTCTGCGTTCGGCTGTTCTTACAGCGATGGAACAAGAACTCCTCCAACTATCGGACAACGGCGACGAGCTGGACCTCGCCTCCTACGCCCAGCGCGCTTACCTCGAATACGCACTTTCCGTCGTCAAGGGCCGCGCGCTGCCCGACGTCGCCGACGGTCAGAAGCCGGTGCAGCGGCGCATCCTCTATTCGATGGTGCGCATGGGCCTGGGCTACTCGGGCAACGCGGGCGCGCGGCCGGTCAAGAGCGCGCGCGTTGTCGGCGACGTGCTCGGCCGCTTTCACCCGCACGGCGACCAGGCGGCGTACGACGCGCTCGTGCGCATGGCGCAGGATTTTTCGCAGCGCTATCCGCTGATCGACGGCCACGGCAACTTCGGCAGCCGCGACGGTGACGGCGCAGCGGCAATGCGATACACCGAAGCGAGGCTCGCGCGCATCGCGAACCTCCTGCTCGACGAGATCGACGAAGGCACGGTCGATTTCGTGCCGAACTACGACGGCAGCACGCAAGAGCCGCAGCAGCTTCCTGCTCGCCTGCCTTTCACGCTGCTCAATGGCGCAAGCGGCATTGCGGTGGGCCTCGCAACGGAGATCCCTTCGCACAACCTGCGCGAAGTGGCGGATGCGTGCGTCGCGCTGATCAAGTCGCCGAAGCTCACCGACGAAGAGCTTTTCGAGATCATCCCCGGCCCCGACTTTCCCGGCGGCGGGCAATTGATCAGCGCAGCTTCGGACATCGCCGACGCGTATCGCACGGGACGCGGGTCGCTCAAGGTGCGCGCTCGCTGGAAGATCGAGGACATGGCGCGTGGCCAGTGGCAACTCGTGGTCACCGAGCTTCCGCCCGGCGTGAGCACGCAGAAGGTGCTCGAGGAGATCGAGGAGCTCACCAACCCCAAGGTGCGCGCCGGCAAGAAGGCGCTGCTGCAGGAGCAGGTGCAGCTGAAGCAGACAGTGCTTGCGGTGCTCGATGTGGTGCGCGACGAATCGAGCAAGGACGCGGCGGTGCGCATCGTGTTCGAGCCGAAGACCAGCCGCATCGAC
>DATJJL010000164.1:0-5879 GCA_035492155.1 Ramlibacter sp.
CCACAATGCGCCTTCCTCTTCGATGCGGCCGATGTCTCCACCGGTTCCGAGCCGCACGGGACGCCCGAGCCGCGCCTCGATCGTGCGAGCCAGATCGACCAGGCGCTCGACATCCGAAAACCGCCGAAGCACCAGCACGAAACCTTCCTCCCCTGACCGGGCAATCTCGACCGCAGGCAGGGAGAGGCGGCGCAGCCTCGATGCACAGACGAACAGCGCGTGGTTGTAGGCGGCCCGGCCATGCAGTTCCTCCAGCGCCTTCAGGTTCGCGATGCAAACGGCGATCACCCCCACCGGGTGCGAATCGATGCCGGCTCGGCCCGGGGCCGGCGCGCCGAGCTCCCAGATGCGAAGGCGCGTCACGGGGTCGTAGCCGGGCCCTTGGCGCATCACCTGCATCACGTCGATCAGGTACGCGTACCGGGTCCACATGGCAGCAGCGATGCACATGAGGTAGGTCATCCCGGCCAACGCGCTGAGCGCATGCAGCTGCCACGTTGCGCCTTCAGGGTGGACTGCCATCCAGTCGACAAACCACATGCCGATGCAAACGGAAGCCAGCGCCGCGCATGCCACCCACGCGCTGGGCTCGCCTTTCCATGCAATGCGTGCCGACACCGCAATTCCCGCGACGCCGACGAGCGAGGCGACGACGATGCCGACGACCAGGGCTTCCAAGGGCGGCACGAAAGCGGCCAGCAGCGAGGCTGCGATGGCGGCACCCAGCATCAGCCATCGAGCGGTCGCCAGGGCGTTGCGTCGGCGCACGACGCCCAGCAACATGAGAAGCGGCACGACCAACACGGCAGCGCAGGCGATCGCCGTCAACGCCCGCAGGCGCTGGAGCTGCTCGGGGTCGGCCAGCAGCAAGCCGTCGAGAAACGCCAGCGCATAGACGGCGGGGAGCATGGCCGAAAGCACGCCGGTGAAAGCGACGCGAGGTGCCGAACGGGAGAATGCGAGGATGGCCGTTGCCGACGCGAAGAGCGCGGACCCGAAGAATGCGCCCCAGAATCCGACTGCGATCGTCTGCATCGCCGGATGTTAGGGCACTTGCGCGCCGCCCGGTGATCAGCCCTGCTGACGTAGCCTGGCCAGTTCTTCCTCCGTGAAGCCGGCTCGCAGCCTGGCAATTTCATTGAACGGCGGATAGAGCTTCGGCGCCGCGTATCGCTCCACGAGTTGTGGATATATCGCAACAGGATCCAATCCCTGCCGCTCGCACAGCCACTTGTACCAGTGGTTGCCGATCGCGACGTGACCGACCTCGTCGCGCAGGATCACCTCGAGGATATCGACAGCACGCACGGCACCCGGTGTGCCGACTTGCCGCAGCTTGTCCTGGATCTGCGGCGTCGCGTCGAGCCCGCGCGCTTCGAGTGTTCGCGGCACGAGCGCCATCCGCGCGACGACGTCGTCGCCGGTCTTCTCGCACATCGACCACAGTCCGTCATGCGCGGTGAAGTCGCCGTACGTGTGGCCGAGTGCCCCGAGGTGCTCGGCGAGCAGGGAGAAGTGAAACGCCTCTTCACCGGCAACGCGCGCCCAGTCGAGGTAGAACTCGTGCGGCATCGCGTCGAATCGCCACACCGCATCCAGCGCGAGATTGATCGCGTTGAACTCGATGTGCGCAATGGCGTGCAGCAATGCGGCGAGGCCGTCGGGCTTGGCGGGCGAGCGACGCGGCACGCGTGCAGGATGCACAAGCAGCGGGCGATCGGGCCTTCCCGGCAACGGCTCGCAGGGGACCGGAGCAGCGTCCGCTATCGAAAGCGTAGCGGCGGCATCGGCGAGCGCGCGAGCGGCCGCAGCCTTTTCGCGCGGCTCGCTCATGCACAAGACCTGCAGCGCCCGTCGGCGAAGCTCCATACCTACAATCCCCTTTTCAACCGAGTGTACTGATGGCGATTTACGAACTCGACGGGAAGGCTCCGCAACTGGCAGCGGGCGCATGGGTGGCCGACAACGCGACAGTGATCGGCGATGTCATCCTCGGGGAGAACGCCAGCATCTGGTTCGGCTGCGTGGTGCGCGGCGACACCGACACGATCCGCATAGGCGCGAACACCAACGTGCAGGATCTGTCTGTGCTGCATGCCGACCTCGGTGTGCCGCTCACGATCGGCGACAACGTGAGCCTGGGCCACCAGGTCATGCTGCACGGCTGCACCATCGGCGACAACACGCTCATCGGAATCCAGGCGGTGGTCCTCAACAACGCGCGCATCGGCCGCAATTGCATCGTCGGCGCAGGCAGCGTGGTCACCGAAGGCAAGGAATTCCCGGACAACTCGCTCATCATCGGCGCGCCGGCGAGAGTCGTGCGCCAGCTCGACGAGGCGGCCCTCAAGAACCTCGAGCGCAATGCGCAGCACTACGTGGGCAACGCGGAGCGTTATCGGCGCACCTTCAGGAAGATCGGGTGAGCGAGCTTCACCGGTTTCTCTTCGATGGCCTGCCGGTGCGCGGCAGCATCGTGCGCCTGACCGACGCGTGGACGCAGATTCTCGAGCGGCGGCGCAGCGGCGAGGGCGGCGAATGGCCGCTGCCCGTCGTCGAGCTTGTCGGCGAGATGGCGGCAGCCGGCGTGCTGATGCAATCGAACATCAAGTTCAACGGCGCGCTCGTGCTGCAGATCTTCGGCGACGGGCCGGTGAAGGTGGCGGTTGCCGAGGTGCAGCACGACTTGTCGCTGCGCGCTACGGCGAAAGTCGTCGGGCCGGTGGCTGCGGATGCACGACTCGGGGAGATGGTCAACCTCTCCAACAAGGGCCGCTGCGCGATCACGCTCGATCCGCGCGAGAAGCTGCCGGGCCAGCAGGCGTATCAAGGCATGGTGCCGCTGCACGGCGACCATCGCGAGAAGATCCACGACTTCGCCGACGTGCTCGGCCACTACATGCTGCAGTCCGAGCAGCTCGACACGAAGCTCGTGCTGGCGGCCGACGAAAAAGTCGCCGCGGGCCTGTTGATCCAGCGCTTGCCGGTGCCGGGTCAGGAAAGCGAAAACCAGATCGGCGCGAACGAGGATTACAACCGCATCGCGACGCTCGCGTCGAGTCTCACGCGGCAGGAGCTGCTCGAACTCGATGTCGATACGGTGCTGCGCCGCCTGTTCTGGGAAGAAAAGCTGATGCAGTTCACGCCGCAGCGGCCGCACTTTGCTTGCACGTGCAGCCGCGAACGCGTGTCGAACATGCTGCGCGGGCTCGGGCGCGAAGAGGCCGACGGCATCATCGCGGAGCGCGGCGAGATCGAAGTCGCGTGCGATTTCTGCGGGCAGCAATACCGTTTCGACCCGGTCGATGCGGCGCAAATCTTCACAGCGCCGGGCGACCAGCCGCCCGTCAGCTCAGGGATTCAATAAAGCGGGCGGCCCGGCCTCAGCCGAGCTTCGCTGCAATCTGCCGCGCCATGTCCAGGTGCTGCTGCATCGGCGTCAGGTTCCGGGTCACCCAAGCCTTGAGTTCCGGATCCGAGAGCACGGCCAGCCGCTGCTGGAAAGCCGCAATGTCCGCCTCGTGCGTCTGCACGCCGGCCTGCATCACGTAGACCTGGTCGAAGTCCGCGCCCCGATTGGTCGCCAGCTTGTCCATCAGGCGCTGCTTGTCGGGCGACATGTCCTGCGGCACGGCCATGCCGCGCGCGCGCATCATCGCGATCAGCTCGTTCATCGCCTGCGTGTGGTCGCGGTTCATCATGCCGGCGAGCTGCAGGACGTCCGCGCTGCTCGTGTGCTTCGGCGCCATTTGCGAAGCGCCGATCTCGAACATGTTGGCGCTCGCGGCGGTGAGGATGAAGTCGGTGTCCACCGCGTTGAATGGCCGCGCGGGCGCGCCCATGACGACGGTCGTCGCCGGAACGGGCGTGACCGTGTTGACGGCGACGGTGCGATCGGTCGTGCAAGCCGAAAGCAATGCGCCGGTGGCGAAGGCAATTGCAATGACTGGAGGGGTTTTCATCCAGCAAAGATGGCACAACACCGCGCTTCCTTGTTGCTCAGCCGCCGCGACAAGTTGCGACGAGTGCAACAGCTTTATCGGGACAGCCGGGTGAACAGGCGATGCTCGCAATCGGGATCGGAGCACTTGTCGCATTGCCACACCCAATTGGAGACTTGCTGCCCAGGTGCGAGCGACGCATCGATCGCCGCGAGTGCATTGCGCACCCTTTCGGCGCCGCCGCCATAAACGACGCGGTAGGGCAGGCCGGCACGGCCGAGCATGGCCCGCACCTGCGCATCGATCGGCTCTTGCACATGCGGGCCGTCGCGCTGCAGGCCGTCGGCCACCCAGGGCAGATCGAGGCCCGTGACAAGGGTGACGTCGTAGCCGCGCTGGCGTTCGATCGCGAAGCGCACGAGCCCGTGATCCTCGAAGAGCACCGCGCTGTAGATCGCGACCATCAGCGCGGTCGTGTCGGCGATCACCACCTGCGCTTGCGACGCGGCCTCGTCCACGCGCCTTTCCTGCTCCTGCGCGATCGGCAATTGCTCATCGGGCCGCGGCGTGCGGCCTTCGCGCGTGCACCAGTCGCGCAGCGCCTCGGGCACGGCGACGGCGCTGCGCCCGAGCGCGCTGAAGTGCGCCTGCAACTCGCGCGCGAGCGTCGTCTTGCCCGTGCTTTCGGCACCGAGCAGCGCGATCCTCAGGGCAGCTTGCGTTTCCATTCCCGCCATCCCACGAAGCTGAGGACGATGAACACCACGTACAAGCCCAGCGTGAGCCACAGGCCCTTGTACGCAAAAAGCCCGACGCTCACGACGTTGACAACGATCCACACGATCCAGTTCTCGATGAACTTGCGAGCAACGAGGAAGGTGCCGACGATGGAAAGCGCCGTCGTGAAAGCGTCCCACCACGGCACGTCGGTGTCGGTGTAGGTCTTGAGGAACCATCCCGTCGCAGGCCACAGCAGGGCGCTCGCGACGAGCGTGAGGGCAAGCCCGCGCGGGCGCAGTCGCGCCACGTGCAGTGCCGAGCCGTCCTCGCGGTGCCCGCGCAGCCACTGCAGCCATCCCCACAGTCCCATCACCGCGAAAAAAACCTGCAGCGACGCGTCGCCGTAGAGCCTGCTCTGCCAGAACAGCACGAAGTACAGCAGCGAACTCACCGTGGCAAGCGGCCAGCCCCAGTGGATCTCGCGGATGTTGCAAAAGACCATCGCCAGCGCGAGCACGACGGCCGCGATCTCGAGCGGGGATGTCACTTGCCGACGTTCACGAAGATTTCGTTCGGCTTGACCATGCCGAGCTCGGAGCGCGCCTTTTCCTCGACCATCTCCAGGCCTTCCTTCAGGTCACGCACTTCGCTGGCGAGGCGATCGTTCGCCTGCTGCGCCTGCACGTTGGCGGCCTTTTGCGCATCGAGCTTTTGCTTCAGGCCCGCAACCGCACCGACACTGCCCCGTCCGAACCAGAGCTGCGCATGCACGATGATGAGCAGCAAAAGGAGCAGCAGCGGGACGATGCGGTTGCGCACGCCTTACTTGAGGTTGTAGAAGGCCGCGCGGCCCGGGTACTGCGCGACATCGCCGAGGTCTTCCTCGATGCGCAGCAGCTGGTTGTATTTGGCCATGCGGTCCGAGCGCGACAGCGAGCCGGTCTTGATCTGGCCCGCGTTCGTGCCGACGGCGATGTCGGCGATCGTGCTGTCTTCCGTCTCGCCCGAGCGGTGCGAGATGACGGCGGTGTAGCCCGCGCGCTTGGCCATCTCGATGGCGGCGAAGGTTTCCGTCAACGTGCCGATCTGGTTGATCTTGATGAGGATCGAGTTGGCGATGCCCTTGGCGATGCCTTCCTTCAGGATCTTCGTGTTGGTGACGAAAAGATCGTCGCCCACCAGCTGCACTTGCTTGCCGAGGCGATCGGTGAGCGTCTT
>DATJJL010000165.1:0-7157 GCA_035492155.1 Ramlibacter sp.
TTAGGCGCTGCGCAGTGAGAGATCGATCACAAGTTCCTGGCGAAAGCCGGCTTGCTCCCCCTTGGATGCGTAGCCCAAGGCGTTGGCCACCACACGGCAACCGTTTTCCACGTAATCGTGCTGGCAATGCAAGTGGCCGTGGAACCACCACTGCGCTTTCCCGAGCAACTCATCCATGGAATTGCAGAACCCCGCCGTCGCAGGCGTGAGGCCGTAGCGCGGGTCCGCGCTGCGCAGTGACGGTGCGAAGTGCGTCACGACGACTGTGCTTCCTGCGAACGGTGTCGCGAGCGCACTCTGCAGCCATTCCTTGCAGACGAGCGCCTGTTCGCGCCAGCCTTCGGCGAGCCACGCTTGGCCATGGCGCATGGCGAGCGTCTTCTGCAAATAGAAATTCGCCGCGCGAAAGGCTTTGCCACGCAGGCTCTCGACGCGTTGAGGCGAATTGCGATCTTCGTCGGTAATGAGCGCATCGAAATCGGCCCACAGCGTCGTTCCGATGAAGCGCGTGTCGCCGAAGATGACGGTCTCGCGTTCCAGCCATGTGATGCCGAGGCGGTCGCAGCAATCGCGCAAGCGCGCGTGCGTCTCGTCGAAATCGAGGTTGTCGTATTCGTGATTGCCGGGCACATAGAGCACCGGGCAAGGCCAGCCATGACGCGGCGAACATCGTGCGAGGCCGAAGTCGGGCTCCGCAAGTCGGCTGCGCGGCTGGTAGGACCCGATGTCACCGGCAAGCACGAGCAGGTCGGCGCCAGGTGCCGGCTGCGGGCGGAACTGCGGGTTGTTCTCGAGGTGAAGGTCGGAGATCAGCTGGATTCGCACCTGCCTATTTTGCTTGGTTCGCTCAGGTCGCGACCGGCGCGTGCACGTCGACGAGGAATGTCGCGCCCTGGCCGACCGAGCTTTCGACTTCGATCGTGCCGCGGTGCAACTGCACGCATTCCTTCACGATGTGAAGGCCGATGCCGGTGCCCTGGATGTTGCCGACGTTGGTGCCGCGGTGAAAGCTTTCGAAAAGACGCGGCAAGTCCGCCGCAGGAATGCCGATGCCCTTGTCGGCGACGGAGAAGCGCAGGCGATCGCCTTCTGCCACGGCCGTACAAGTGACGGCCGTGTCGGGCGGCGAGTACTTTAGTGCGTTGCCGAGCAGGTTCACCAGGATGTGACTGATCAGCTTCGCGTCGACCATGCGCGGTTTGTCGATGCCGTCGCAGCGCACCGAAATGCGAGAAGCCTGCGCATGGGCCTGGTCCATCTCGGAGGCCACTTGCACCATCAGGTCGGGAATGCTGCGCGGCCTCGGCTCGAACACGAATTTGCCGGATTCGATTCGACTGGTTATCAACACCTGGTCGACCATCTTGTTCATGCGCGCGACGGCGCTCTTGACCTGGCCGACGATCTCGCGGCGTTCGTCATCCGGCAGTCGCGCGCCGTAGTCGTCCAGCAATTCGATCGAGGACAAGATGCCCGCGAGCGGCGTGCGGAATTCGTGCGAGGCCACGGCGACGAAACGCGACTTGAGTTCCGAGAGCTCGCGCTCGCGGGCAAGCGCCTCGCGCATGTCGTGCTCGATCTGCCGCCGCTCGGTGACGTCGATGAGAAAGTTCAGCGTCGCCGGCTGGTTCTGCCACTCGAAGACGACCGCGCTGATCTCCAGCCAGCGAACCGCGCCCGTGCGGTGGATGACGCGGAACTGGTAGTTGTTTTCCACCGGCTCTCCGCGCAGGCGCTGCATGTGGTTGGCCAGCACGCGGTCGCGATCGTCCGGATGGATGAAGTCGACGAAAGGATGCGACTTGGCCGTGTCGTCGTCCAGCCCCGTGATGTCGAGGGCGCGTGGATTCGCATAAAGGATGCGGCCGGCGGCCGTCACGATGATGCCCTCGTTGACGTTCTCGACGACCTTGCGGTACTTCGCTTCGGATTCGGACAGTGCGCGCTCGGCGGCCTTGCGGCGCGAGATGTCGCGCACGAACGAGCTGAATGTGTGGCCCTGCGCGGTGCGCACCGGCCAGATGGAGAGTTCGGCGTCGAACTCTTCGCCACTGCGGCGCAGCGCGGTCGATTCGATGCGCCGGTTGAAGATCTTGCCGGGGCCGCCGCGCAGAAACAGGGCGAGTCCCGCACGATGTTGCTCGCGATGTGCCGGCGGAATGATGAGATCCGCGAGATCCCGCCCGAGTGCCTCGTCGCGCTTCCATCCGAAGATCCGCTCGGCGGCGTTGTTCCAGTCGACGATGAGGTTGCCCTCGTCGATCGTGATGACGGCATCGTTCGCCGTGGCGATCAATGTGCCGAGACGCTGCGTTGCGTCACCCAGGCTGCGCTCTGCATCCGTGCGCCGGGTGATTTCGGCGCGCAGCTGGGCGGTGGTGTCGAATTGCCAGGAGACATCGCGCGCGATGTGCGTGACCCAGTCCTGTCCCGATTCGGTATGCGTGTGGAAAGCCTTCTCGCGCAACCGCGCCGCGCGCGCCGGGCGCTTTCCGGCTGCAGGAAGCTTCACCTGGTATTCGGTGGTGTAAGGCGAGTCGTTCACATCCGCGCGCAGGCGGCGCAGGTGCTCGCGGTCGCTCTCGACGACGAGTTCGAGAATCGGGTCGGCCTGACCTAGCGCAGCGTCCGATCCCCAGAACTGCTCGAACGCGGCATTGGTGTAGAGAATGCGGCCGCTTTGCGCATCGCGAACCCACAACATCTCATCGATCACCTGCGCCATCTGGGCGACCCACTCTCCGGAGGGGGCGGCAATCTGCTTCGTTGCGGCACGCATGGGCCCGAGCATACCGGCTGAATTTGAGACCAACGCACTCACTCATGCGGCGGCGCGGCGACCCTCATGCCCGATGGGCATGAGGGCATTGACCATCGCGCTTGCATGCCTGGGGAAAACCCTTATTCTTTGTTCATCAGTGAATGAGGACCGCTTCAGCGGACCAACCATGTACTTCCTGCTTTCCCAAATCGCCCGCACCCTGAAGCCTGTCCGAAACCGGATCGGGCACGCAGCCGTTCCCCGGTCGCTGCTCGAGCGCGCAGAGGCACGGGCGGGCACAAGCCCGCGCCAAGCCCTCGAGCTGCGCCGAGCCGCACTGGCCTACTTGCGCGTCGTGCGCTGATCGGCGCCGAACGCCCTTTGCGCGGATGCGGCGATCGCCAGTCGAAGCCAGGCGTGATCGCTTCGCTGGCTCTGGCGGCGATGCCATAGCGCATCGACGTGGACGGGCGGCATGGTGAACGGCAGCTCCCGGATCGCGAGTTCGCTGGCGATGCCCGTCACGTCGACAAAATGGCTCGGCAGCACGGTGAGCAGGTCGGAGTTCGAGACGACCCTGCCTGCCGTGAAGAACTGGTTCACCGTGAGGACCACGCGCCGCTTCAACCCGAGCGATGCGAGCGCTTCATCGACGAAGCCATAAGCCCGGCCCGAAAAACTGACGAGCAGGTGGTGCGCAGCGCAGTAGCGCTTCAATGTCAGAGATCCTTTTGCCAGTGGGTGACCTTCGCGCATCACGCAAACGTACTTGCCTTGATAAAGCCGCTGGTGGTCGAAAGCGGCCATGCGGCCGTGCTGCGCCTGCGCGGTGAGATCTGCCAGAACGGCAGGAAAAAACCCGACCGCCAAGTCGACCTGGCCTTCATCGAGGAGAGCGCGCGGGTCTCGCGTCGTGAGCGGCAGCACTCGCACCGAGACGCCCGGTGCATCGCGCTCGACGATTTCGACGAGGCCGGGCATCAACTCGGCACCTGTCGCGTCCGCCATCGCGAGCACGAAGGTGTTGTTCGCTTCCGATGCGACGAAATCGCCCGGTGTGATGGACGCCTCCAGTTGACGTAAGGCATCGGCAATAGCCGGCCATAGCGCCAGTGCCCGGGGCGTCGGCTCCACGCCGTAGCCGCTTCGCGCCACGAGCTTGTCGCCCAAGGCGTCGCGCAAGCGGTTGAGGGCGTTGCTCACGGCCGGCTGCGTCATTGAAAGGTTGCGAGCTGCGCGCGTCAGGTTGCGCTCGGCCATGACTTGGTCGAAGACCTTCAGCAGGTTGAGGTCCAGCGTCCGGAAGTTCGCGGATTTCATATGTCCTATGAATGATAGGCATCACGAATCTAAATTTGCAATATATCAGTGCAAACCCTAGTATGTGGATACGCGTCACGGTGGCGCGGCTCTCATGAGGAGGAAGTGATGTCCACCAGTTTTGCACCCGTCTTGTTCACGGCGCCCCGCGCCGAGCGGACCACGAGCCCGAAAGCTCCTGCTCCTGTTTCCGCCGCTAGCTCCCGCGCCGCGTCGAGCATGCTGCTCGCCGCCGTCGTCGCTTCGCTGGTAGTCGTTGCCAATCAGGTCGTCGACACCTGGACCGAAGGTCACCTGCTGGCTGCCTGGATCGTGTTGTGGGTGGTCGCTTTCGCCGCGTTGGCGCTGCTGGCTGCTCCCGCTCGTCAGGCTGCAATTGGTCTTCGCACCGCCTACTCCGCTTGGAAAGAACGTCGGGTTCGCGAGGCGCAAGACCAGCAATACTGGCAAGCCGCTTTGAACGACGCCCGCCTGATGGCCGACATCAGCCGCGCCATGAGCGCCGCGGCGATTCGGGACATCAAGGCTTACTACTAAGCGATGGCCGCCGTCGCCTTCATGCGCATCGTCATGTTCGCGGTGCGCGTCATGCCGGGGCCCGTGCATCGCGCGCTCGATGCATGGGCGCAGCGTCAGGCCAGCATGCGGCGCAAACGCCGCCTTAGCCAACTTGGCCACTGACGGTCCAAATGAAAAAGCCACCGTGAGGTGGCTTTTTCATTTGCGGCGAACCGCGCGGGTCAGGCGGCGAGCCTGCGCTGGATGTCGGCCTTCGTTGCCTTTAGCTCCTGCGGCAGGTGGTATTCGAGCTGGTCGAACAGTTCCTGGTGCAATTGCAGTTCTTTTTGCCATGCCGCGGCGTCGACGCCGATCACTTGCTTGAACTGCTCCGGCGTGAAATCCAGCCCCTTCCAGTTCAGGTCGTCGTACGACGGGCTGATGCCGAAGACGTTCTGCTCGCCCTGTGTGCCGCCCTCGATGCGCTCGATCATCCACTTGAGAACGCGCATGTTTTCGCTGTAGCCCGGCCAGACGAACTTGCCGTCCGCGTCTTTGCGGAACCAGTTCACGCAATAGATCTTCGGCAACGCGTGCCCTTGCTTGGCAAGACGATGGCCCATGTCCAGCCAGTGCTGGAAGTAGTCGCTCATGTTGTAGCCGGTGAAGGGCAGCATGGCGAACGGGTCGCGTCGGACCACGCCTTGTTGGCCGATGATCGCCGCCGTCGTTTCGGAGCCCATGGTCGCTGCCATGTAGACACCCTCGACCCAGTTGCGAGACTCCGTGACAAGCGGCACGGTGGTTGCACGGCGGCCGCCGAACACGAAGGCGTCGATCGCCACGCCATTGGGGTCGTCCCATTGCGAGTCGAGCGCCGGATTGTTTCTCGCCGACACGGTGAAGCGCGCGTTCGGGTGCGCGGCTTTCGCGCCGGTTTCCTTGCCGATCTGAGGCGTCCAGTCCTTGCCCTGCCAGTCGATGCAGTGCGCCGGCGCCTCGCCCATGCCTTCCCACCAGACGTCGCCGTCATCCGTGAGGGCGACGTTCGTGAAGATCACGTCGCGCTCGAGCGACGTCATGCAGTTCGGGTTGGTCTTCGTGTTCGTGCCGGGTGCGACGCCGAAATAACCGGCCTCGGGATTGATGGCGTACAGGCGGCCATCGCTGTGCGGCTTGATCCACGCGATGTCGTCGCCGATCGTCGTGACCTTCCAGCCTTCCAATGCAGCCGGTGGGATCAGCATCGCGAAGTTCGTCTTTCCGCAGGCGCTCGGGAACGCGGCGGCGATGTGGTATTTCTTGCCCTCGGGGCTCGTGACACCGAGGATGAGCATGTGCTCGGCGAGCCAGCCCTCGTCACGACCCATGGTCGATGCGATGCGAAGCGCAAAGCACTTCTTGCCCAGCAACGCGTTGCCGCCGTAGCCGGAGCCGTACGACCAGATCTCGCGCGTTTCCGGATAGTGGACGATGTACTTCGTCTTGTTGCAGGGCCAGCTCACGTCTTTCTGGCCTGGCTCGAGCGGCGCGCCAACCGTGTGCATGCATGGGACGAACTCGCCGTCCACGCCCAGCACGTCGTACACGGCCTTGCCCATGCGCGTCATGAGCCGCATGTTCACGGCGACATAAGGGCTGTCCGAGAGCTCGATGCCGATGTGCGCGATGCGCGAGCCGAGCGGCCCCATCGAGAAAGGCACCACGTACATCGTGCGTCCACGCATGCACCCGTCGAACAGCGGATGCAGTGTCTGGCGCATCTCGTCAGGAGCCACCCAGTTGTTGGTGGGGCCGGCATCTTCCTTCTTGTGCGAGCAGATGAAGGTACGGTTCTCGACGCGTGCGACGTCGCTCGGATCCGACCAGGCGAGGTAGGAATTCGGGCGCTTGGCTTCGTTGAGCTTGTGGAAAGTGCCTGCTGCGACGAGCTGTGCGCACAGGCGGTCGTATTCCTCCTGACTGCCGTCGCACCAATGGATGCGATCCGGCTTGCAAAGGGCCGCCATGTCGGCAACCCATGCGATCAGCTTCGCGTTCTTCACGTAGGCGGGGGTGCTCAGCTGCAGCCCCTGCATCACTGGTGAGTTCATCAAAAAGCTCCTGAAGTTAAACCTGGTTTCAGAACGGCGGAGCTCTTCGGGAACCGAGCGCTGCCTTTTTGAAATCGGGCTTCGGCTCAGTCAACAGGCGGGGCTGCCGGGTAGGCAACGGGGATGCGTGAAAGGGTGCTTTCACTGTCCGCGGGTCGGCTGGGATGCCAATTCTAGGGAGCGGTAGCGGCGTCAGGCCGCTGCGCCGCTCGAAATCCATGCAGAACGTGCATAGGTTTATGCATGGCAAGTCGCGGGCGTAAGAACGACAAAAGCCGCGCGAGGCGGCTTGGATATCGAGGGAAAAAAGGAAAGACGCTGGGCGTCAGGCCATGTAGACCGCAATGAACGCCAGCAGGAATATGAGCAGCCCGCCCACGACCGGGAGCACGAGCGGGATGAGCGGCGTCACGGCTTCGATCGGGTCTTGCGATGCATCGTGCTGGGAATGGGTATCGTGGCTGGCCATGGTGTCCGTGTCCTGA
>DATJJL010000166.1:0-6029 GCA_035492155.1 Ramlibacter sp.
GGTCGAAAGCAGCTTCACGCCGGCCATCTGCAGCGAATCGACCGTGTCGTACAGGTTCGTCGAGCCAAGCGCGATGTGTTGGATGCCTTCGCCGTGGTACTTGTCCAGGTATTCCTGGATTTGGCCCGCCTTCTCGTTGCCCTCCTCGTTGATCGGGATGCGGATCATCCCGCACGGGCTCGTCATCGCCTTGCTTTTCACACCGGTGGCCTGGCCTTCGATGTCGAAATATCGAATCTCGCGGAAGTTGAACAGGCGCTCGTAGAACTCCGACCACTCGCGCATGCGGCCGCGGTGCACGTTGTGCGTGAGGTGGTCGATATACGTCAGGCCATAACCGTGAGGATCGAGCGCCTCGCGCGCATCGATGCCGGGCAGCGGCTCGAAGTCGACGTCATAGAAGCCGATGTTGCCGATGTCGCCTTCCTTCGCGCCGTTCTTGCCGCGCCAGCGGTCGACGAGGTAGATCAGTGAATCACCGATGCCCTTTATCGCGGGGATGTTCAGCTCGCCGGGGCCGGCCTGGTGCGCATAGCCCCACGCGCCCAGCGACACCGCACGCTCGTACGCCGCCTTCGCGTCCTGCACGCGAAACGCGATCGCGCAAATGCTCGGCCCGTGCTGCCGCGCAAATCGCTGCGCGAACGAATCGGGCTCGGCGTTCACGATGAAGTTGATGCCGCCCTGGCGGTACAGGATGACGTTCTTGTGCCGGTGGCGCGCGATCGCCTTGAACCCCATGCGCTGGAACAACTCACCCATGGCTTTCGGATCGGGCGCGGCGTATTCGATGAACTCGAACCCGGCGGTGCCCATCGGGTTGTCCCATTGCTGCTTCATGAGGTGTGTCTCCTTGCGAGCTGCACTGTAGGCGTGCCGTCGCTCAATTTTTCCGCGTTCAGCGCGGCGCGGCGGCAGATCACGCAATAATCCTGCGTCATGAGCTCTAACCAGGCACTCGACAAGCTCGACAAGGCCATCTTGCGCCGCTTACAGCAGAACGGTCGCGAAACCTACGACGTCCTCGGCGAGAAGGTGGGCCTGTCGGCCAGTGCGGTGCTGCGGCGCGTGAAGCGGCTGGAGGACGTCGGTGTGATCCATCGTTACGTCGCCCTGGTGAAACCGGAGTCGGTGGGCTTGGGCCTGACTGCTTATCTCAATGTGCGGCTGGAAAAGCACACCGAGACGCACAAGCGCAATCCGATGGATGTCTTTCGCGCCAGCGTGCAGACCTGGCCCGAGGTCGTCGAATGCGTGGCGCTCACCGGCGACATGGACTATTTGCTGCGCGTCGTCGTGCAGGATATGGCGCACTACAGCCGCTTTATCATGGAGACACTGCTCAAGCACCCGTCCGTCGAGGATTGCAAGACGAGCTTCGTGCTCGATCGTGTCAAGACGACAACAGCGGTGCCGCTTTAGCGGGTACTTACCTACGCATAAATACTGCACTGCAGCAATTCTTTGGCTCGACGGGCGGCGCTGACGGGGAATTGGGCATAGATTCAGGCCCATGGTCGTTGCTGAAACCACCAAGACTTCGAACATCGTCGTGCCGATCCGGTCGCTTGGCCCGGGCCACCGCGAGCGCATCGCCGTGCACCTGAAGGCGCTCGACGCCGACGACCGCTACCTGCGCTTCGGCTATTCGGCAACGGATGAGCAAATCGAGCGCTACGTTGCCAGTGTCGACTTCGACCGCGACGACATCTTCGGCGTCTACAACCGCAAACTCGAGCTGATCGCCATGGCGCACCTCGCGTACTCGGCCGATCCGAACATGACGACGTGCGCCGAGTTCGGCGTCTCTGTGCTCAAGAAGGCGAGGGGCCGCGGGTTCGGCCAGCGCTTGTTCGACCGCGCCGCGATCCACGCGCGCAACGAAGGCGTCGAGATGCTTTTCGTCCACGCGCTGTCGGAGAACCGCGCCATGCTGCACATAGCCTTGAAAGCGGGCGCAAAGCTCGAGCGCGCGGGCTCCGAAACTGAGGCTTACCTGCGCCTGCCGCCAGCCACCTTCGACACCCGGATGGCTGAGTTGCTGGAAGAGCAACTCGCGCAGACCGACTACACGCTCAAGCAGCAGGCCAAGCGCTTCTGGGCATTCCTGGCGGGTGTGCAGCAGGTGCGAAGCGGCGTGCGGTCGGGCCGCCACAAGTCCGGCACCTAGGCTGCGTTATCCTAGTCGTCCCGCAACGACTGCACGGCCGACGTGTCCGACCCACACCCTGCGCGCGCCTCCGACAACAAGGAGGACAAGCGCACGTTCTTCCAGAAAATCGCCGAGTTCATCCATCCCGGACCCGACTCGCGCGCCGAACTGATCGAGACACTGGCCGACGCCGAGGACAACGACGTCATCGGCGCCGAGTCGCGCGTGATGCTCGAGGGCGTCATCCGCATGGCCGACCTTTCGGCCGGCGACGTGATGGTGCCTACCCCGCGCATGGACATCATCGACATCGATTCGCCCTGGGACGAGATGCTCGCCACGGTAATCGAGACCGCGCACTCGCGCTTTCCGGTCTTCGAAAAAGAGCGCGAGAACATCATCGGCATCCTGCTCGCGAAGGACCTGCTCAAGCTGCAGCGCGCACCCGAGCTCAATATCCGCGCGTTGCTGCGCCCCACATCCTTCATCCCCGAGAGCAAGGGCCTCAATGACCTGCTGCGCGAGTTCCGCGGCAACCGCAACCACCTGGCCGTTGTTATCGACGAGTTCGGTCGCGTCGCCGGGATCGTGACCATCGAGGACGTTCTCGAGCAGATCGTCGGCGAAATCGAGGACGAGTTCGACATTGCCGCCGAGGAAGGCGACATCTTCGGCCTGGCGGACCGCACCTATCGCGTGAGCGGCGACACCTCGCCCGCACGTGTGGCCGAGGCGTTCGACGTCACCATCGTACCGAGCGATGCCGACCAGCAGTTCGACACCATCGGCGGCCTGATCGCGCACGAGATGGGGCATGTGCCGCGGCGCGGCGAACACATCGAACTCGCGGGCCTGAACTTCGTCGTGATGCACACCAAGGGCGGGGCGGTGCGCTGGTTCAAGGTGTCGCCCGCGGCCGGCGGCGACGCGGCCGCTTAGTGCGTTTCGCTCCATTCATCGTCGCGATCGCTGCGGGGCTCGCGCAGGCAGTATCGATCGCAGCGCCCTGGAATGGCCAGCCGCAATGGTGGTTGCAAGTCGCCTCGCTCGCCGTGCTGGCCGCGCTGCTCCAGCGAACGGCTTCGCCTGCTGGCGCCGCTGTGCTGGCGTGGCTCTTCGCTGTCGCGTGGCTTGGCGGCACGTGGTGGTGGCTTTTCATTTCCATGCACGTGTATGGCGGGCTCGCAGCGCCGCTTGCCGTGCTCGCGGTGCTCGCGCTCGCTGCGTTCCTCGCGCTGTACTACGCGTTGTCTGCGGCGCTGTTCAAGCTGTCGGGGGGCGGCGCCATCGCTTTCGGCGCTGCGTGGCTGCTGGGCGAGCTGATGCGCGCGACGATCTTCACGGGCTTTCCATGGGGCGCAGGCGGCTACGCGCACGTCGACGGGCCGCTCGCCGCCCTCGCGCCGTTCATCGGCGTTGACGGCATCTGTTTCGTCGCGGCGTGTCTTGCGTATTGGCTGGCGGCGCTCGTGCAACCGCGCGTGCGTTCATCGCGGCGTTCATGGCTCATGGCGGGGCTCGCGGTCGTGCTGCTTGCGGCGTGCAACGTGGTCGCGCTGCGCGATGAGCCCGCGGTGCCGGGCCGCAAGCTCTCCGTCGCGCTCTTGCAAGGCAACATCCCGCAGGACGTGAAGTTCGAGCCCGGCGCGGGCATCGCGCTGTCGCTGGACTGGTACGCGCGCGAGTTGCAGCAGACGCAAGCGTCGCTGGTCGTGACGCCCGAGACCGCGGTGCCCATCCTTCCGCAGCAGTTGCCGGTGGGTTATCTCGAGCCCATCCAGGAGCGCTACACGCAGGGCAAGCAGGCCGCTCTCATCGGCATTCCGCTTGGGAACTCGAGGGATGGCTATTCGAACTCCGTGATCGGCTTTGAGCCCGACGCGAAAATCTATCGATACGACAAGCACCACCTGGTGCCCTTCGGCGAATTCATCCCGCCGCTTTTCAAGTGGTTCGTGCGGATGATGAACATTCCGTTGGGCGACTTCAATCGCGGCGCGCTGCCGCAAGCGCCATTCGAGTGGCAAGGCGAGCGGCTCGCGCCCAACATCTGCTACGAGGATTTGTTCGGCGAAGAGCTGGCCGCCAACTTCACCGATCCCGCGCGCGCACCGACCATTCTCGTGAACATGAGCAACATCGGCTGGTTCGGCGACACGGTCGCCATCGACCAGCACCTCGCGATCAGCCGCATGCGTGCGATCGAGTTTCATCGCCCGGTGATCCGCGCGACCAACACCGGCGCAACCGCGATCGTCGATGCGCGTGGGCAGGTGACGCACTCGCTCCCGCGCCTGACGCGCGGCGTGCTGACGGGCGATGTGCAGGGCCGCACGGACATCACGCCTTATGCCGCCTGGCTCGGCCGGTTCGGCCTCGCGCCACTGTGGCTGCTGGCCTTCGCCGCGCTCGCGGCGGCCCGCTGGACCGGTCGCCGGGAAGCCCGCCCGTAAAATCGGCGGTTTCCCCCGCGCCACTTGCGCCGTCCCCGCGATGCTCACGTTCCAGCAAATCATCCTCAAGCTCCAGTCCTATTGGGACGCGCAGGGTTGCGCGCTCCTGCAGCCGTACGACATGGAGGTGGGCGCGGGTACGTCGCACACGGCCACGTTCCTGCGCGCACTGGGCCCCGAGCCGTGGAAAGCTGCGTACGTGCAGCCCAGCCGCCGCCCGAAAGACGGGCGCTACGGCGAGAACCCGAACCGCCTGCAGCATTACTACCAATACCAGGTGGTGCTCAAGCCCGCGCCGGCGAACATCCTCGAGCTGTACCTCGGCTCGCTCGAAGCGCTCGGCTTCGACTTGAAGAAGAACGACATCCGTTTCGTCGAGGACGACTGGGAGAACCCCACGCTCGGCGCCTGGGGCCTGGGCTGGGAGGTGTGGCTCAACGGAATGGAAGTCACGCAATTCACCTACTTCCAGCAAGTGGGCGGAATCGATTGCAAGCCGATCACGGGCGAGATCACCTACGGCCTCGAGCGGCTCGCCATGTATTTGCAAGGCGTGGAAAACGTCTACGACCTGAAGTGGACCGAGACCATGTCGTACGGCGACGTGTACCTGCAAAACGAGCGCGAACAGTCTGCCTACAACTTCGAGCACAGCGACTCGGAGTTTCTCTTTGCCGCGTTCAGCGCCCATGAAAAGCAGGCGAAGTACCTGATGGAACAGCAGCTCGCGCTGCCCGCCTACGAGCAGGTGCTCAAGGCCGCGCATTCGTTCAACCTGCTCGATGCGCGCGGGGCGATCAGCGTCACCGAGCGTGCTGCATACATCGGCCGGATCCGCAATCTCGCGCGCGCGGTTGCGCAAAGCTACTACGAAAGCCGCGAGCGCCTTGGTTTTCCGATGGCGCCGCGCGAGTGGGTCGAGCAACTCTCCAAGAAGGCGGCGTGAAGATGGCCACGAAGAATCTTCTCGTCGAACTGTTCGTGGAGGAGCTGCCGCCCAAGGCGCTGAAGAAACTCGGCGAAAGCTTCGCGAACGTGATGTTCGAACAGCTGAAGGCTCAAGGCCTCACCGGCGCCGAATCGAAGGTGACTTCCTTTGCGTCGCCGCGCCGCCTGGCCGCACACGCGACGGCAATCGCTTCGCAAGCAGCCGACAAGCCCACGTCGCAAAAGCTGATGCCGGTCGCAGTCGGCATCGATGCGGATGGCCAGCCGACGCCCGCGTTGCTGAAGAAACTGCAGTCGCTCGGCGCCGACTCTTCCGCTGTGTCGCAACTCAAACGAGCGGGCGACGGCAAGGCCGAGGCGCTCTTCTACGAGAGCACGAGCAAAGGCGCCACACTTGCCGAAGGCTTGCAAAAGGCAGTGGCCGAAGCCATCGCGAAGCTGCCGATCCCCAAGGTCATGACCTACCAGCTCGCCGA
>DATJJL010000167.1:0-11909 GCA_035492155.1 Ramlibacter sp.
CGGCCCATGCGGAAGCAAAGAAGTTCGACCAGGCGAACCTGCTCACCTATCGCCTTGCACCCGACATGCTTCCCTTCACGAAGCAGGTGCAGATCGCCTGCGATACGGCCAAGATTGGCGTCGCTCGCATTGCCGGTATGGAATGGCCCAAGTACGACGACAACGAGACCACTTTTGCGCAACTGCAGGACCGCATCAAGAAGACCCTGGACTTCATCGAAACCATTCCAGCGGGCAAGCTGGACGGCACGGAAGAGAAGGAGCTGGAGATTCCGGTGTCCCGCGATACGAAGCGAGCGATGAAAGCGAAGAACTACCTGCGCTTCCATGCACTGCCCAACTTCTTCTTCCATGTGACGACCGCTTACGCGATCCTGCGGCACAACGGTGTGGACCTCGGCAAGGTCGACTACCTGGCTGGCGCCGAAAGATAAGAAGGCCCTCAGCCCTCCATTGCCGCAAGGCGGTCGAGTTCGGCGCAGACATCGGCCATGCGCCCTGAGATCACGAGCCGACCGCTGGAGCGCACAACGCGAAGCGGCCTCCTGGAAAAGGAGCCGCAAGACGGGCGACCCGGATGCAAGCTGTCGCTTGCGCGCAGCGAATGCATCGTGGGAACGCCCGCCTCGCGGGGCAACAGCGAACGGAAACAGGAAAGCAAAGAAGAAAAAAGCGAGGAAAAAAGAGACGTGGCCATGTGAGACTCCTTGCGAAGCACACGGCAGGATTCATCGGGGGCCGTCGCTGCCGCAGGGTAGCCCCTTGTCGGGACAGTACGCCTGCCACCTGCAGCGCGACGGGCGTGACAGCTACATGAGCATGGTGTTGCGGATGAGGCCGACAGCGAGGCCTTCGATTTCGAAGGCCTCGCCCGGTTCGACGACGATGGTCGCGTAGTCCGGGTTTTCGGCGTGCAGTTCGATCAGGTGCTTGTTGCGGCGGAAGCGCTTGACGGTGACTTCGTCGCCCAGGCGCGCGACGACGATCTGGCCGTTCTTCGCGTCCTTGGTGGCTTGCACGGCGAGCAGGTCGCCGTCCATGATGCCGGCGTCGCGCATCGACATGCCGCGCACCTTCAGCAGGTAATCAGGCCGGCGCTGGAACAGCGAGCTCTCGACGTAATACGTCTGGTCGACGTGCTCTTGCGCGAGGATGGGCGAGCCTGCGGCGACGCGACCGATGAGGGGCAGCGCGAGCTGCGCGAGGCTTTGCAGCGGAAGCGCGAACTGCTTGATCCGCGATTCGTTGATGGAGCGCAGGGCTTCGCTCTTGAGGCGAATGCCGCGCGAAGTGCCTGCAACGAGGTCGATGACGCCTTTGCGCGCGAGTGCCTGAAGATGTTCTTCTGCGGCGTTGGCGGACTTGAACCCGAGCTCCGCAGCGATCTCGGCTCGCGTGGGCGGCGCACCGGTGCGTGCAATGGCGCTTTGGATCAGGTCCAGAATCTGTTGCTGGCGGGCGGTGAGCTTCGGTTGGTCAATCACAGGCGAACTCCTGTTTCGATATCCAGTAACTGTATTTTTAACCAGCTTCGGTGAAAAGTGCAAGAGCAGAAACGAAAAATCGTTGTTTTGGGTACCGGCGGGACCCTCGCCGGGACATCATCGACGCCGGGCGACAACATCGGCTACACGGCGGCGCAGCTTGGCATCGCGCAATTGCTGGCGGCGATTCCAGCCTTGAAAGACGTGCCGTTCGAGAGCGAGCAGGTCGCGCAGGTCGACAGCAAGGACATGACGGTCGCGATCTGGCGGGAGCTGGCCGGCCGCTGTGCCCACCACATGCAACGCGACGATGTCGCGGGCATCGTCGTCACGCACGGCACCGACACCATCGAGGAGACGGCGTTCTATCTGTGCTCGGGGTTACGGGCGAACAAGCCGGTGGTGTTGACGTGCGCGATGCGTCCCGCGACTGCGATCAGTCCGGACGGGCCGCAGAACATCGTCGACGCGGTGACCGTCGCGTCTCGCGAAGGTGCGATGGGCGTTGTCGTGGTTTGCGCCGGCGTGATCCACGGCGCGCGCGAGGTGCAGAAGGTGCATCACTATCGCCTCGATCCGTTCAGCTCCGGCGATGCAGGCCCCATCGGCTACGTGGAGCAGGGCAGCGTGCGTATCGTGCGCGATTGGCCGGCTGCTGCGACCGATGTGCGACCTGCACCGGTTCGACTGCAGCGAGTGGAGATCGTGTACAGCCATGCGGGCGCCGGCCGCGCGATGGTGGATGCTCTCGTGCAAGGCGGAGTGGAAGGCATCGTCGTTGCGGCGACCGGCAACGGCACGGTGCATCGCGAATTGCTGCCCGCACTGCTGGAAGCGCAAGCCAAAGGCGTGAAGGTGCTACGCGCGAGCCGCTGCGCTTTCGGCGGCATCATTGCGCAGCCCGGGGACGAGCTGCGTTCGACCAGCCTCTCGCCCGTGAAGGCAAGGATCGCATTGCTCTTGGGCTTAGGCGGATAGCGCGTCGAACACGCGCTTGGTGATCTCATCGACCGAGCCCATGCCGCTGATGACGCGGTACTTCGGTGCGTTCACCGGGTCGGCCTTCGCCCAGCCCGAGTAGTAGTCGACCAGCGGGCGCGTCTGGTCCGAATAGACCTGCAGGCGCTTGCCCACTGTTTCTTCCTTGTCGTCCTCGCGCTGAACGAGCGGCTCGCCGGTGACGTCGTCGACGCCCGCGACCTTGGGCGGATTGAACTTGAGGTGATACGTGCGGCCCGAAGCCGGGTGCGAGCGGCGGCCGCTCATGCGTTCGATGATGGCGTCGAAGGGCACGTCGATCTCGAGCACGTAGTCGAGCTTCACGCCCGCTTGCTTCATCGCTTCGGCCTGCGGGATCGTGCGCGGGAAGCCGTCGAAAAGAAAGCCCTTCGCGCAATCCGGCTGCGCGATGCGCTCCTTCACCAGGCCGATGATGATCTCGTCGCTCACGAGTGCGCCGGAATCCATCACCTTCTTCGCAGCCAGGCCCAATGGCGTGCCGGCCTTCACGGCGGCGCGAAGCATGTCTCCGGTGGAAATCTGGGGGATGCCGTATTTCTGGCAAATGAACGTGGCCTGCGTTCCCTTGCCGGCGCCGGGCGCGCCCAACAGGATCAGTCTCATGGTTCCCTCTTTCGCGCGAAAGGATAGCACGCGAGTCTTCGCGCGCGCTTACGTTTGGTGCGGTGAAAACAGCCCGCGCACCCTCTCGAGGTCCTCGGGCGTATCGACGCCGACACCCGGCGCCTTGTCGGTCACGTGCACCGCGATCCGGTGGCCGTGCCAGAGCGCTCGCAGTTGCTCCAGCGCTTCGGCAACCTCGATCGGCGCTTGCGGCAATCGCGAGAAGCCACGCAGGAAACCCGCGCGGTATCCGTAGATGCCGACATGGCGCAGCAGGTGATGCGGCGGCAGTGAGTTGACGCCGGACGCGAACGCATCGCGCGACCAGGGAATCGTCGCGCGGCTGAAATAAAGGGCCATGCCGTTCGCATCGAGCACGACCTTCACGACGTTCGTGTTCGCGATGTCGGACACGTTGTCGATCGCATGCGCCGCCGTGCTCATCGATGCGGCGGGTTTCGATTCGAGCAGGTTGGCAACCGAGTCGATGAGCAGGGGATCGATCAGCGGTTCGTCGCCCTGGACATTGACGACCAAGTCGTCGCCATCGAGCCCGAGAAGCTCGCAGGCTTCGGCGAGGCGGTCGCTTCCGGACGCGTGATCCGCGCGCGTCAGCACGACTTGCACGTCGTGCATCTCGCAGGCGTCGACGATGGATTCATGGTCGGCTGCAACGACGATGCGCGCTGCGCAAGACTTGCTTGCCTGCATGGCGACACGAACGATCATCGGCAAGCCCGCGATGTCGGCCAGCGGCTTGTTCGGCAGACGCGTCGACGCGAGCCGCGCCGGGATGAGCACCGTGAATGCCATCAGACCAGCGGCGTGCGAGGCGGCAACTGCTCGAGTTCGTCGTCGCTGAGCGTGCGCGCCTCCTGCTCGAGCAGGATCGGGATGCCGTCGCGGATCGGGTAGGCGAGCCGCGCGCTGCGCGAGATGAGCTCCTGCCGATTCCGGTCGAAATCGAGGTGGCCCTTCGTCACCGGGCACACGAGCAGCTCAAGCAGTTTGTGGTCCATCGAGCGATGATAGCTTCGCGTCGAACGCTGTCCAGAAAGCGCTGTCGATGTTCACTTTCAATGGCACGGCCCAAGCGCCGGGGCGTGTGCGCCACAGCTTCACCGCATCTTTTTCGGTGCAGACGATGTCGCCCTCCAGCGGCGGAAGGCTCGCAAGGTCGTCATGATCGGGCAGGGCGATGGTGAGCGCGAGGTCCAGGCCGCGAGCGCGAAGCATCTCGAAGAACGCTTGCGGCTTGGCGATCGCTGCGAGCGCGGTGAGCGGCCGGCCCCTCAGCTCTTCGAGAGGCTTTCGCGATCCATCGGCACGAATCGCTTCGCTCGCGAGTGACCTTTCGATCATTGCCGGCTGCAAGATCAGGTCGACTGGACGTGGCCACGGCTCGCGCAAGGGCCCCGCAGGCAGCAACCAGCCGTTGCCTGTGCCGCGTTCGTCGAAAACGCAGATCTCGATGTCGCGAGCCATCGCGTAGTGCTGCAGGCCGTCGTCGCTCACGATGACCTTCGTCGCGGGATATGCGCGCAAGAGCGCACGAGCTGAGTCCATGCGCTTGCTCGCAACGAACACCGGAACCGCAGTTGTGCGTGCAAGCAGCAGCGGTTCATCGCCGACCTCGTCCGCTGTGCTTTCGATTCGGACTTCGCGGCAATCGCGCGTCCGGCGGCCGTACCCGCGCGAGACGATCCCGACCGCGAGGCCACGATCCTTGAGGTGCTGAACCACGACTTGCACGATAGGCGTCTTGCCCGATCCGCCTGCGATCACGTTGCCCACGACCACGACGGGCACGCCTGCCTGTTCGCTCTTGAACCAGTGCGCTCGGTATGCGGTGCGACGTGCTGCGACGACCACGCGAAACAAAAGAGAAAGCGGCCACAGCGCACAGGCGAGGGCGCCGCGGCGCAGCCAGGCGCGTTGCAGCGCCGTTTGCATTCAGCGCGCCCCGGCGGCTGCCGAGTTCTGCGTCGCGAAGGTGATCTGGTTCAGGCCCACGCGCCGTGCCGCTTCCATTGCCGTGATCACCGATTGCACGGGCGCAGCCGCATCGGCCACGATGATCACGACGCTATTCTTCTGCGGCTCCGCAGCCGTGAACGCCTGCACGACTGCATCGACACTGCGGCCGTTCACCGGCGTGCCCTTGATCGTGTAGCGACCATCGTGCGCGACACCGACGATGATTTCCTTCGGATAGTCTCGCTGCGCGTCCGTGTCCGCCACCGGCAGCTTCAGCTGCAGCTCGGTGAACTTGCTGTAGGTCGTGGTGAGCATCAGGAAGATGAGGATCACCAGCAGCACGTCGATGAAGGGGATCAGGTTGATCTCCGGCTCTTCCTTCGGACGCGGACGGAAGTTCATCGACCCCTCAAGGTGGCGAGGTGACGCGCAAAGCGCTCGGCCGAGAGCTCGAGCGTGAGGAGGTAATCGTCCACGCGCGTGCGGAAGTACCGCCAGAAGATCAGCGAGGGGATCGCGATGATCAGCCCGAATGCGGTGTTGTACAGCGCGACGGAAATGCCGTGAGCCAACAGCGCAGGATTGCCGCCCGTCGCGCCGCCGGGCGCTTGGGAGCCGAAGATTTCGATCATGCCGATGACCGTGCCGAGCAGGCCGAGCAGCGGTGCGGCGGATGCGATCGTGGCGAGCGAGCTCAGGTAACGCTCGAGACGATGCGCAACCGCGCGCCCTGTGCTTTCCATGATCGCGCGCAGATCCATCTCCGAGCAACGCGGATCGGAGTTGAGCGCGCGAAAGCCGCTGGCAAGGACTTCGCCGAGCGCGGAGTTCTGCTCGAGCTGCTTCACGACGTCCGGCGCGGGGACCGAACTGCGCGACACGGCCAGGGCTTCGTCGAGAAGTTGCGGCGGTGCGATCTTGTTCGTCTTGAGACTGATGAAGCGCTCGATCACGAGTGCGAGCGCGAGGATGGAGCAGGCAACGAGCGGCCAGATCGGCCAGCCTGCGGCTTGTATGATCGAAAACAAGGGGTTGGGTCTCCGCTCGAGCGTCTACTGCTGAATTGCGGGCCGATTATCGGGTACGTCCATGCGTTGTAGGAGACAAGCGCGCCGCCGTAGGAGACAACTCACAAAAGTTGTGGACAACTTTGTTGAGAAACCTGCTCGCATCGCACGCAAACCCGCGTCATTGCTTCAAGATGACAAATCGATGACGAATTGAGCAGGAAATTCCCGAATGAAATCAACTGCTTGCTCCGAAGAATCTGCGTTCCGGGGCGTTTTGCGGGGTTCGCTCGCCACCTGGCCGCCTCTGTGGACTAACTGGGGCCGCCGATCAGTGGCCAACCCGCGAATTTATTGATGTCGGATAACGGAACGCCAGCGTTGACGCCGCGAATCTGGCCAGTCGGCGCGCTATGCCGCGCCGTTGCTGATGCGCTGGAGGCAAGGTTCAATCCCGTCGCGGTGCGCGGCGAGGTTTCGGGCCTGTCACGCCCGTCCAGCGGACATCTGTACTTCTGCCTGAAGGACTCGCAAGGGCAAATCCGCTGCGCGATGTTCCGGCGTGCGGCGGGCCTGCTCGACTTTGCGCCGCGCGAGGGCGAGATGGTCGAGGCGTGGGGCAGGCTGGGCGTCTACGAGGCGCGCGGCGACTTGCAACTCGTCGTCGAGACGATGCGGCGCGCCGGGCAGGGCGCCCTGTTCGAGCAATTCCTTCGGCTGAAGGCCAAGCTCGAGGCCGAAGGACTCTTCGACGAAGCGCGCAAGCGGGACGTGCCTGCCATGCCGCACGGCATCGGTCTCGTCACCTCGCCGCAAGCAGCAGCACTGCATGACGTGGTCACCGCCCTCAAACGCCGCGCGTGCCATGTGCCGGTTATTTTTGCGCCGGCGGCGGTGCAGGGCGCGAGCGCGCCGGGCGAGCTCGCGAGTGCACTCGAGCGGCTTTACCCGCAGGCAGAGCGCGGTGTGATCGACGTGATCCTGCTCGTGCGCGGCGGCGGCTCGATCGAGGACCTCTGGGCTTTCAATGACGAGCGCCTCGCGCGCACCATCGTACGCAGTCCGGTGCCCGTGATCTGCGGCGTCGGGCACGAGACGGACTTCACTATCGCCGACTTCTGTGCGGACTTGCGCGCGCCAACGCCGACAGCGGCGGCGGAGCTTGCGGCACGGCCGCGCCAGGATTGGCTCGACGAATTGCAAGGGCACTTCGACCTGCTCCATCGCGTTGTGCAGCGCAGGATCGATTCCTCGCAGCAACGGCTCGACCAGGCGGCGACAAGACTGGGCCGACCGCTGTCGCGCCTGTCGTCGCAGCAAGTGCGGCTCGGGCGGGTGGCGCATCGAATTCACTACGCTGTGCAAGCACGCGCAGAGCGCGAGCGCGGCCGCTATGCGATCACACAACAGGAGCTTGCCGGCGCCGTGCGCATGCGGCTCGACCAGGGATTGCTCGCACTGGAGCGAGCGGGCATGCGGCTGCAGCTGCTCGACCCGAAGCTGATCCTGCAGCGCGGATACGCGATGCTGAGCGACGAGCGCGGCGCGCCGGTGACAAGCGCTCGTTCTGCTCATCCGGGCGATCGCATCACAGCCACCCTTTCAGATGGCGAGGTTCCCCTCACAGTGCGCGCGGCGGATCCGAATCGTCCATAGAATCGGCGATCTCCACACACAACAACCCAAGAGGAACCCCATGGAACACACCCTCCCGCCGCTGCCGTACCCGATCGACTCGCTGGCTCCGAACTATTCGCGCGAGACGCTGGAGTATCACCATGGCAAGCACCACAAGGCCTACGTCGACAACCTGAACAAGCTTCAGGTGGGCACCGAATTCGAGAACATGACGCTCGAAGAAATCATCAAGAAATCTTCCGGCGGCATCTACAACAACTCGGCGCAGATCTGGAACCACACGTTCTTCTGGAACTGCATGAAGCCGCAAGGCGGCGGCGAGCCGAAAGGCGCGCTGGCCGATGCAATCAACAAGAAGTGGGGAAGCTACACAGCTTTTCGCGATGCCTTCGTGAAGTCCGCAGTCGGCAATTTCGGCTCGGGTTGGACGTGGCTCGTGAAGAAGCCCGATGGCAGTGTCGATATCGTGAACACGGGCGCTGCGGGCACGCCGCTTACGACCGCCGACAAGGCGCTGTTGACGGTCGACGTGTGGGAACACGCGTACTACATCGACTACCGCAACCTGCGCCAGAAGTTCGTCGAGACTTTCCTCGACAAACTTGCCAACTGGGACTTCGCCCAGAAGAACTTCGGTTAACCGTGGCGGAAGGGAGAGCCCGACAGCTTCATGCCGGGCTTGATCCCTTTCTTCGCGAACCATCCCTGATTCATTTCGAGGACGAAGCGCACCGGCTTCGCCGAGCAATGCGAGTCCTCGGTTTGCGGCTTCATGTCCGCGAGATTCACGATCGTGCCGTCGTCCGCAATGAAAGCAGCGGTCAGGGGCAGGAGCGTGTTCCTCATCCAGAAGCACTGCATTGAAGGCTGGTCGAACACGAAAAGCATGCCTTCGTGTTGCGGCATTTCCTTGCGATACATGAGGCCGGTCATCCGCTGCTCGTAGCCGGAGGCGACCTGTGCGTCGATCTGGTTCATGCCGGCCTGCAATTGCACCCGGGGCAGGTCGAGCTGCGGTTGCTCTTGCGCCGCCGCCGCGATCGCCAGCGACGCGAGCAACAAGAAAAAATACTTCTTCATTCGGAGATTGTCGCGCGAAGACGGAAAAGAAAAATGCCCGCACGCGGCGGGCATTCATGCATCGAGCAAACTCGATTACTTGGTTTCAGAGGCGGCGGCCTTCTTCTTGGACGCCTTCTTGGCGGCCTTCTTCTTGGTGGCCTTTTTCTCCGCCTTCATTTCCGACTTCATTTGGGAAGACGCTGCGGGCGCGGCCGGAGCGGCAGCTTGTGCGAAGACGGCGCCGGCGAAGAGAGTTGCCACGAGGGCGGCGATGATCTTGTTCATTTCTGAGTCCTTTCGGTGCTTCAAGGAATATTTTGAAAGATTCCTCCGGCGGCGCCGAAGGTGAGTGAACAACGCTGCTGTTCAAAGCAGCGTTGACACCGATTACTTCTTGGCGGAAGCAGCGGCTTCGGCCTTCTCGGCCTTCATTTCAGCCTTGGCTTGCTTCTTCGCGGCCTTCTTTTCGGCCTTGGATTCCTTCTTCGCAGCCTTCTTTTCGGCCTTCATTTCCGTCTTGGTCGCGGAAGCGCCGGAGGCGGCGGGCATGGCGGCGCCGGTGTGCGAAGCGGCGAAAGTTGCGCCGGCGAAGAGCGTGGCCACGAGGGCGGCGAGGAGCTTGTTCATGTGTATGTCCTTCAGGGATGTTGAATTTTCGAAAATTTGCTGCCCGTCCCCGGGCAACTTCCCGGCAACGCGGCAGTCTGCTCAGCGGTTGACACGACGCAAAGCGGGTGAATCGTTCGCCGCTAGAATCCTCTGGTTTTCCCGCATACCAACTCCCCGGAGACGTTTCCCCCATGGCATATCAGCACATCAAGGTCCCCACGCAGGGCCAGAAGATCACCGTCAACAAGGATTTCACCCTTGCCGTGCCCGACCAGCCGATCATTCCGTACATCGAGGGTGACGGCACCGGCATGGACATCACGCCGGTGATGCTGAAGGTGGTGGATGCCGCAGTGGCCAAAGCCTATGGCGGCAAGAAAAAAATCCATTGGATGGAGGTCTACGCGGGTGAGAAATCGACGAAGGTGTACGGCCCCGACGTGTGGCTGCCCGAAGAGACGCTTGCCGCCGTGCGCGAGTACGTCGTCTCCATCAAGGGCCCGCTCACGACCCCTGTCGGCGGCGGCATCCGTTCGCTGAACGTCGCACTGCGCCAGGAGCTCGACCTGTACGTGTGCCTGCGCCCCATCCAGTATTTCGCCGGCGTGCCCTCGCCGGTGAAGGCACCAGAGAAGACCAACATGGTCATCTTCCGCGAGAACAGCGAGGACATCTACGCCGGCATCGAATGGGAAGCGCAAAGCGATAAGGCGAAGAAGATCGTCAAGTTCCTCATCGAGGAGATGGGCGTCAAGAAGATCCGCTTCCCCGAGACGAGCGGTATCGGCATCAAGCCGGTGTCCAGCGAAGGCACAAAGCGCCTCGTTCGCAAGGCCATCCAGTACGCGATCGACAACGACAAGCCCAGCGTGACGCTCGTGCACAAGGGCAACATCATGAAGTTCACCGAAGGCGCCTTCCGCGACTGGGGCTACGAAATCGCGCAAGAGGAATTCGGCGCCCAGCCGATCGACGGCGGTCCGTGGTGCAAGTTCAAGAACCCGAGGACGGGCAAGGACATCGTGATCAAGGACGTGATTGCCGATGCCTTCCTGCAGCAGATCCTGCTTCGTCCGGCCGAATACAGCGTGATCGCCACGTTGAACCTGAACGGCGACTACGTCTCCGACGCGCTCGCAGCGCAGGTCGGCGGTATCGGCATCGCGCCCGGTGCGAACCTCAGCGACTCTGTCGCGATGTTCGAAGCCACGCACGGCACCGCGCCGAAGTACGCCGGCAAGGACTACGTCAACCCGGGCTCGGAAATCCTCTCGGCCGAGATGATGCTGCGCCACATGGGTTGGAAGGAAGCGGCCGACCTGATCATCAGCAGCATGGAAAAATCGATCCTGTCGAAGAAGGTCACCTACGATTTCGCACGCCTCATGGACGGCGCGACCCAGGTCAGCTGCTCCGGCTTCGGTCAGGTGATGATCGAAAACATGTAGCCGCCGGCATCGCCGTAAAAAAGCCGCCTCGAGGGCGGCTTTGTCATTGATGGGGCAGATTATTTCTGCGCAAGATCGCCATGCCCCGAAGCATGGAACTGGGGCGCGCGCACCTTCGAGTGGCGCATCTGGCGATCCACGCTGGGTTGGGTGGTGATGGGCTTGATCTCATCCGTGCCGGGCTCGGCGTGGATGTTCTGCGCGAGCTGGCCCTTGGGACCTTCGGTGATTTCGAACGTGACTCTCGAGCCTTGCTTCAGCGTCTTGAATCCGTCCATGGCGATGGCCGAAAAGTGCGCAAAGACATCAGCGCCGCCGCCGTCGGGCTCGATGAATCCGAAGCCCTTTGCGTCGTTGAACCATTTCACCGTTCCAGTCGCCATTATTTTTCCTCAAGCAAACCCTCTTGACTGTGTGAAGTGTCACGGGTTGCGGCTCAGCTGTCAATCTTTTGACGTACTAAAGTTGTGCCTGCGGCCTTGGCGCTCCCGCGTGAGCTGCGCACCTCGACTCGTCACTTCGAGATGGACTGCGGTGCATATGCCAGACGCGGAAATCTGCCCGCTTGAATGTCGCAGTGACGCCACCAATTCACTTGCATGCTGCGGTGCGAAGTGCCGCTGGCTAGAATGAATTTCATGGCATCGAAACCCCCCACCACGCCGCCCAGCGTGCCGGTTGTCCGGCCGAAGGACGACGACGGCGGCTCGGTGGTCGCCGAAAAGCAGCTCCAGCGCACCAAACCCCCGCAGATGTACCAGGTCGTCATGCTCAATGACGACTACACCCCCATGGAATTCGTGGTGGTCGTGATCCAGGAGTTCTTCAACAAGGACAGGGAGACCGCCACACAGATCATGCTCAAGATCCACCTCGACGGAAAAGGCATCTGCGGCGTGTATTCGCGCGACATCGCCTCGACGAAGGTGGAACAGGTGCAGGAAGCCGCGCGTCAAGCGGGGCATCCCCTGCAGTGTTTGAGTGAACCGGTTGAATAAACGGCGGTCGAACCGATCTACAGTGTTTAACGAGGACCCAAGGCAAAAGGAATTCAGATGATT
>DATJJL010000168.1:0-17076 GCA_035492155.1 Ramlibacter sp.
CTGATCCGCTTCGACATGTCCGAGTACATGGAGCGCCATGCGGTCTCGCGCCTCATCGGTGCGCCTCCGGGCTATGTCGGGTTCGACCAGGGCGGCCTGCTCACCGAAGCCATCACGAAGAAGCCGCACTGCGTGCTGCTGCTCGACGAAATCGAGAAGGCGCACCCGGACATCTTCAACGTGCTGCTGCAGGTGATGGACCACGGCCAGCTCACGGACAACAACGGCCGCAAGGCGGACTTTCGCAACGTCATCATCATCATGACGACGAACGCGGGTGCCGAAAGCCTGAACAAGGCGACGATCGGCTTCACGAACGCGCGCGAGCAGGGCGACGAGATGGCAGACATCAAGCGCCTGTTCACGCCCGAGTTCCGCAACCGCCTCGACGCGATGGTCAGCTTCAAGCCGCTGGACGAGCAGGTCATCCTGCGCGTGGTCGACAAGTTCCTGCTCCAGCTCGAGCAGCAGCTTGCCGAAAAGAAGGTGGAGGTCACCTTCACCGACAAGCTGCGCAAGTACCTCGCGAAAAAGGGCTTCGATCCGCTGATGGGGGCGCGCCCGATGCAGCGGCTCATTCAGGACACGATTCGCCGTGCCCTGGCCGACGAGCTGCTGTTCGGAAAGCTCACGGAAGGCGGACGCCTGACGGTGGACCTGGACGACAAGGACGAAGTGCTCCTCGACATCCAGCCGCTGCCGAAGAAAGAGGGCAAGCAAAAGCCCGAGCCGGAAGAGATCTCGACCGACGGGCAGTAAAGAACAAAGCCGCCGAAAGGCGGCTTTTGTTTTGTGGACGCCGGATGAGGGTCGTCGATCGCGAAGCCCGGCTCAGGGCTTGACGAACTTCAATACGAATTCGTCCTTGTGAAAGGGCGGCTCGGCCTGGTCGCGCGGATCTTGCGGATTGGCCAGGAAGTCGCCGCGCGCCGCGAGCTTGAATCCCGCGGCTTCGACTTCCTTGACGAGGAATGCCTCCTCGATGCGATGCAGCGTTCCGGATTCGCTGATGCCCGTGCCCGGCCTGCCCGAGTGGTCGGCAATCACGAACATCCCACCCGGCTTCAGACCTTCATAGACCGAGCGATTCAACTTCGCGCGGTCGACACGCAAATGGCCCATGTCGTGGTAGTTGAACATGAGCGTCACCAGATCGAGCTTGCCCTTGAACTCGGGCGGCACAGGGTCTTCGAACGGCCGGCGCACGAACTTCATGTTCGCGAGATTCGGATTCTTTTGCCGCTCGGCGAACGCAGGCGGCGGCGCGGCGTTGCCGTTGGCAGGCATCGGCGATTGACCGATCACCGTGCCCGTCGGCCCAACGGCGCGCGCGATGAGTTCCGTGGTGTAGCCGCGTGCCGCGCTGATGTCGAGCGCGGTCATGCCCGGCCGCGGGTCGATGAAAGCGAGCAGGTCGACAGGATTGCGACGAGCGTCGTTTTCGCGATCCGCAGCGGTGCGATCGGGGCTGGCGACGATCGCGGCGGCTTGGTCACGCGACATCGTCGGGCTCGTGCCGGCACACGCGACAAGCAACGCCAATGTCATGCCCGCCAATGCGGTGATTCGATTCAGCATCATGCCTTGTCCTTTCCGACAATCGCCCGCCAATGCTTCGGCTCGACGGGCGTGATCGACAGGCGATTGCCTTTCTTCAGCACGAGCATCTCTGCGAGTTCCGGCCGCTCGCGCAGTTCCGCAAGCGCGATGATCGGGATTTTCTTCGTCACCTGCACGTCCACCAGCAGCCAACGCGGCTCGTCCTTCTTCGACTTCTCGTCGTAGTACTTCGACTTTTTATCGAACTGCGTCGGATCGGGATAGGGCGTCGACGCCACTCGGCCAATGCCGACCACGCCTGGCTCGGGGCAGCTCGAGTGATAGAACAGCACGCCGTCGCCCACGCGCATCTGGTCGCGCATGTAGTTGCGCGCCTGGTAATTGCGCACGCCGGTCCAAGCGACGGTCGACTTCGGCGCCGCGATGGCGTCGTCCACGGAGACCTCTTCGGGCTCGGACTTCATCAGCCAGTAGTTCATGCGGCGATTGTGTCGCAGAACGGGCGTGGCTGATCCTGCCGCAGCAGGCGGCCGCCGGCGGGAAGATCGCTGTTCAGCCCGACCAGGCGAATGGTGCGAAGTGGCCGTTGCGGGTGCCGGTGCTGTCGTCCCACCGTATCCCGAACACGTCGAACTTGCTCTTGTTCGCCTTGGCGAGCGCGAGGCGCGAACTCACCGGATGCGAGACGTTGTCGAGCATCATCACCTCGCCGTCCATGTTCAGGAGTGCCTCGCAGCTTTCGTCGATGAAATCACCGGCGCGGGCGGCCCACTTGTTGCCGTCCTGCGTGATTTCGACCTTGGCACGCTCGACGCCCGCGAACTTGCCGACGAGCGGCGCCAGCATCGCCATCGGCCCGCCGGCGGCGCCGCTTGCGATCGCGGTGATCGCGTCTACCTGCGCCTGTGACGCCGACTCGTTCACCACAAGCCCGACAGTCATGTTGCCCGCGCCCATCGGTCCCTTCGACTGAAGCACGAGCATGAAGTTGATGCCGTCCAGCGACACCCCGTCCTTGTTGCCGTTGTCGATGCGCATGCCCAGAGCGGCCTTGCAGTCGCCTTCGGTCGGCGTCGCCGTGAGATTGCTCGTGATGCAAGGACACAGCAGCGCGCAGTTGCAGGTCTCCATGTACTGTCCGGAAATTTGCCATGCCATGGCACGCCTCCTTTGAGCGGGTGAAACATGCAGCATAGTTGGCGTGTGCCGGAGTTCAAGGCGCATTGACATCGCGCGCGAATCGGCGGATCGTCGCCGCGCATGGAGACCCATGCGAGCTCTGCCGTCAGAAGCGACCCGCTACTCGCTGCGGCGATCGTGGTGGCCAGCGTCGCGGGTTGGGCCGCCCTCGCATGGCTGTCGCTCGACATGGGCCATCCGCTCGCGCAACTCACGATGCCCGGATGGCCGCATTGGACGCTTGCCAACGTGGCCGCGGTCTTCGCCATGTGGGCCGTGATGATGGCCGCGATGATGTTGCCGTCCGCCTGGCCGATGACGCTCACGTTCGTGGGCTTGAGTGCCCGCGAGGGCAGGCCCGGACGCGGCCGGATGTTCGTCGTCGCGTACCTTGTCGTATGGACGGGGTTCAGCATTGCGGCGACCGCATTGCAATGGGCGCTGCAGGCGCTGGACTGGGTCGACATGATGATCGTCAGCACATCGGGGCCGCTGTCGGCGCTGCTGCTTGCGATTGCGGGCATCTACCAGTTCTCGCCGCTCAAGCGGATGTGCCTCGCGCGATGCCGGGCACCGATGTCCTTCTTGATTGCCGATTGGCGGCCGGGTGCGCGAGGCGCGTTCTTGATGGGGCTGCATCACGGTCTGCTGTGCGCCGGTTGTTGCTGGGCATTGATGGCGCTGCTTTTCGTCGGGGGCGCGATGAACCTCGGGTGGGTTGCAGCCGTGTCGGTCGCAGTTGCGATCGAGAAGCTCGCGCCGCATGGCGAGCGCATCGCAACGATCCTCGGCGTCGCGATGCTCGCCGCCGGTGCCGCAAAGCTCGCGGGCCTGTTCTAGAGGGCGCAGGAGCTGACGCAGAAGGTTCGCAGGGGCGATTGTGCAATGATTGCCCGCATGACGAACACCGAATCGCTTCCTCTCGAGCCGGGCAAGGTCGACGCGCTGCTGAAGGTGTCCACCGGCACGCTCACCACCGTGCTGCTGAAGAAGGGCTTGCGCAATGTGTGGGTCCGCGGCGCGCTGCCGCTCAAGCCCGGCCAGCCGCGCATCGCCGGGCGCGCTTTCACGCTGCGCTTCGTGCCATCGCGCGAAGATCTCGCGACGCCCGCGTCATGGGGCTCGCCGATCTCCACTCGCGCTGCGATCGAGGCGATGCCCGCCGGCTGCATCGCTGTAGTCGCCGCGATGCGAACGACGGACGCCGGCATCTTCGGCGACATCCTTTGCGCTCGCATGGTCAAAAAGGGCGTCGCTGCGCTGGTCACTGACGGCGTCGTGCGCGACGTGCAAGGCGTGCTCGGTACCGGCATCAACGCATGGTGTCAGGGCACGGCCGCGCCGCCTTCAGTCGCCGGCCTCACCTTCGTCGGATGGCAGGAGCCGGTCGATTGCGGCGGTGTCGCGGTGTTCCCGAACGACGTCATCGTGTGCGACCAGGACGGCGCCGTGCTCGTCCCGGCCGCGTTGCTCGACGACGTGATCGCCGCCGCGACCGAGCAGGAACACCTCGAGAACTGGATCATGTCCGAGGTGGAAAAGGGCGCGAAGCTGCCGGGGCTGTACCCGCCCAACGAAGAAAACAGGAAGCGCTACGAAGCCTGGCGCAAAGCGCTGGATGCCGGATCAAGTCCGGCATGACAGCGGGCTACATCATCCCCAGCATCGTGGGCAGCCAGGTCGACAGCGGCGCCCAGTACGTGACGACCGCGAGGAATACCAGCATCGTCAGCAGCCATGGCCACACGGCGATGGTCAGCTCGGTGATCCCCATCTTCGCTATCCCGGACGACACGTAGAGGTTCAGGCCCACCGGCGGGTGGCACATGCCGACTTCCATGTTCACCGTCATCATGATCCCGAAGTGAATCGGGTCGATGCCGAGCTTCAGCGCCACCGGAAACAGGATCGGCGCCATGATCAGCACGATGGAAGACGGCTCCATCACGTTGCCGGCGAGCAGCAGGATGACGTTGACGAAGAGCAGGAAGCCCACGGCGCCGAGATGCTTGTCGATCATCCACACGGCAAGTTGCTGCGGGATGTTTTCCGAGGTCATGAGGTAGCTGAACATCACCGCGTTCGTGATGATGTACAGCAGCATCGCCGACATGTTGGCGGAGTCGAGCAGCACCTTCGGCACTTGCTTGAGGCTGAGGTCCTTGTAGACGAAGACGGCGATGAAGAACGCATAGACCGCGCTCATCGCGGCCGCTTCGGTCGGCGTGAAGATGCCGGTGTAGATGCCGCCGATCACCACGACGATCAGGAGCAGCCCCCAGATCGCCTTGCGGAAGGTGATCCATCGCTCTTTCCATGTCGCCTTGGGCTGGCGCGGATAGTCGAACTTGCGTGCGCGGAACCACGTCACGCCGCCCAGCATCGTCGCAAGCACGAGGCCCGGGATGATGCCTGCGATGAAGAGCGCGCCGACCGACGTGTTCGTCGCGACGGCGTACATCACCATCACGATGGACGGCGGGATCAGGATGCCGAGCGCACCCGACGTGGTGATGATCCCGGCCCCGAAGCGTTTGGGAAAGCCCTGCTTCACCATCGCGGGCATGACGATCGAGCCGATTGCCACGACGGTCGCAGGCGACGAGCCCGAAACTGCGGCGAAGAGCGCACACGCGACGACACCCGCCAGGCCCAGGCCGCCGTACCAGTGGCCGACCATCGACGAGGCGAAGTTGATCATCCTTCGCGCGACGCCGCCGTGCGTGAGGAAGTTGCCGGCCAGGATGAAGAACGGGATCGCCATGATCTCGAACTTCTCGATGCCGGTAAAAAGCTTCAGCGCGACCGATTCGATCGGCACGTGCGTCATCGTGAACAGGTAGGTCAGCACGGTGAGGCCGAGCGAGATCGAGATCGGCATGCCGGTGAGCATGAGCCCGATCAGCAGCGAGAAGATGATCCACGCGTTGTTGATGTCCACGCCCGCAAGGCGCAGCAGCACTGGGATCGCGATGATGACGGGCGGTATCAGCGCCGGCCAGCGCGATGCATTGGCCGGGGCAGGAGGTACGAGGGCTTCGGTGCTCATCGCGGCGCTCCCGGTGTCATCGGCGCGGGGTGCAGGTTGTCCTGCATGTTGTACGGATTGATGTCCGGTGTTTCGTCGATGCCTTCGACATGCGCGACGTCGTGCTTCGGCAATTCACCCGTGCGGCCGAAATACCACGCGACTTGCAGGAAGCGGAAGCACATCAGGTACGAGCCGATCGGGATGCACAGGAACACGATCCACTTGGGAAGTTCGAGATCCGGCGTCGTGTTGCTCGTGTGTGCCATGTCCCACGTGAACGAAGCGCCCAGCGTGCCGACGACTGCGGTGAATAGCGCGCCCGCCCCCATCCCGACGAAGATATACGTCTTGTGCAGAGTGGGCGGCAGGCGGTTGATCAGCACGTCCACCCCGACGTGGATGCCCGTTCGCACGCCGTAGGCCGCGCCGAACTTCGCCATCCAGATGAACATGTAGATGCAAAGCTCCTGCGCCCACGACAGGTCGAATTTCAGCAGGTAATCCTGGACGACGGGGATGGGAGCCCCCGCCAGGTAGCGGTGCACGACCGCTATGAAGATCAGCAGCGTGGCCGCACCCATCAGGAATGCGATGAGCCACTCTTCCAGATGGTTCAGCACGCGCTGCATGGCGGTACCTCAGACCTTGTGGCCGGTGGCCTTGTAGACGGCTTCGATGGTTTCCTTGCCGATGCGCGACTCGTTTTCCTTGTGGACCACGCTCAGCGCCTTCTTCAGCTGCGCCTTCTCGTCGGCCGTGAGGGTAAGGATCTGCGATTTGCCGCTCTTCTTCACGGCGTCCAGCGCGTCGGCATTTTCCTTGGCGGCGATGTCGTTGCCGAACTTGGTTGCGTCGCGCATGGCCTCTTCGAGCTGCTTGCGCACATCGCCGGGCAGGCCGTCCCAGAACTTCTTGTTCGCGATCACCGCGTAGCCGATGTAGCCGTGGTCGGTGAGGGCGACAAACTTCTGCACCTCGTGCATTTTCTGCGTGTACAGGTTCGACGGCGTGTTCTCCGTGCCGTCCACCACGCCCGTCTGCAGCGCCTGGTACACCTCGGAGAAAGCCATCACCTGCGGGATCGCGCCGAGGGCCTTCATCTGGTCGCCCAGCACCTTCGAGGACTGGATGCGCATCTTCAGGCCCTTGTAGTCGCCCGGCACCTTGATCGACTTGTTGGCACTCATCACCTTCAGGCCGTTGTCCCAGTAGGCCAGGCCCTGGACGCCCTTGCTTTCGAGTTTCTTGAAGAGGTTCGCGCCGACCGGGCCGGCAGTGACCTTGTGCAGCTCGTCGTAGTTGTCGAAAACGTAGGGCAGGTCGAACACTTCGAATTCGCGAACACCCAGCGGGCCGAACTTCGCAAGCGAGGGTGCGAGCAACTGCACCGAGCCGAGCTGCAGGGCATCCATTTCCTCGCCGTCCTTGAAAAGCGAGCTGTTCGGATAGACCTCGATCTTCACGCGGCCCTTCGTGCGCTCTTCGGCGAGCTCCTTGAACTTGAGCGAAGCCTTGCCTTTGGGCGTGTGTTCGGCCACGACGTGGCTGAATTTCACGACGATCTGCTGCTGGGCCCTGACGCCCGCCGCACCCAATGCCGCAGCGGCCGCGCCGGCCGAAATGAGTGAACGACGTTTCATGTGACTGTCTCCTTGTTGGTTAATGCGTCGCCGATTGGATCACGCAAGAAGCGAAAGGGGAATCGAGGCGAATCCCGATCTGTTGGCGTTTGTCGTACATCGAGGCCTCGAATGTGGAATCTACTTATCCGCCATCCGATGAAACGCCGGTTGACGGCTCATGGCAGCCAACGTTAGCCTGCCAACCGCAAGAAAAGGAGCTCCCATGCGCCTGCTAGCCAAAGTCGTACTCGGCATAACCTTGCTGAGCAGTTGCGTCCTCGGGTTTGCCCAGGGCGAAGCGGACTACCCGAACAGGCCGATCCGGTGGATCGTGGGCTACCCGCCGGGTGGCACCACCGACCTGCTCGCGAGATTGATGGCGCAGTGGCTCTCGCAGCGCCTGGGCCAGCAGGTGATCGTGGACAACAAGGCCGGCGCCGGAAACAACATCGGTACCGAGTTCGCGATCAAGTCGCCGCCCGACGGCTACACGATCTTCCTCGTGAACCCGGCCAACGCGATCAACGCATCGCTGTACAAGAATCTCAAGTTCAATTTCCTCGACGACATGGCGCCCGTGGCCGGCATCATCCGCGTGCCCAACGTGATGACGGTGCGCAAGGATTTCCCGGCCAACACGATCCAGGAATTCATCGACTATGCGAAGAAGAACCCGGGCAAAGTGAACATGGCATCGTCGGGCACGGGCACGTCGGTGCATCTTTCGGGCGAGTTGTTCAAGACCATGACGGGTGTCGACATGAAGCACATCCCCTACAAGGGTGCCGGCCCGGCGACGCAGGACCTGCTCGGCGGCCAGGTCGACCTGATCTTCGACAACATGCCTTCGATGATGGGTCACATCAAGGCGAACAGCGTGAGGGCGCTCGGCGTCACAAGTGCCCAGCGCTCGCCCGCGTTGCCCGATGTGCCGGCCATCGGCGAGGTCGTGCCCGGCTATGAGGCCAGTGCGTGGTTCGGCGCGAGCGCGCCCAAGGGCACGCCCGCGTACGCCATTGCACGCCTGAACAAGGAGATCAACGCAGCGCTGGCCGACCCGGGGATGAAGGCCAGGCTCGCCGATCTCGGCGGCGTGCCGATTCCCGGTACGCCCGAGCAGTTCTGGGCCATCCATCGCATGGAGACCGAGAAGTGGGCCAAGGTGGTCAAGGGCATCGGCATCTCGGTCGACTGAAAGCGCGCCGATTCACGTGAGATCGATTCGGTACATGCCGCGGCCATGCGTCGCGGCATACAGCACCGTGCCGCTCCAGAAGAGGTGTTCCACCGACACGTTGGCGGGCCCCTGGTTGGTCGGAGTCCATGTGACGCCGCCGTCCTGGCTCGCGAACACGCCAACTTCCGTTCCCGCATAAAGATTGCCCTGCTTCGCAGGATGAATCGCGAGCGTGCGAACCGGCGCGGCGGGCAATAGTTTGCCCAGCGCCTTCCACGTGTTTCCACCGTCTTTCGTCACCCACATATTGTCGTTGACGAATCCGCCAAAGGTTGCATAAGCGATATTCGCGTCGGTGGGGTGCGGCGCGATGCTCGTGCAATAACGCTTGGGCGAAAATGTGCAGGGCAGCCACGTGGGCGTGGCGCTGGTCGCATCGTTCGACACGAACACGGCTCCGTTCTCGTGCCCGATCCACACCACGTCGGAGTTCGCCGGCGATATCGCGATCGCGCTGATCGCCTTGCCCATGCTCGACTTGATGCGTGCCCAGCGCGGCCCGCTCGTCGGTGTATTGCCGGCTTTCGCGTTCATCGTCTGCCAGAGCGACAGCCCGCCTGCGAGCAACCTCTGCGGGATGTTCTCGTCGATGACGAAGGGTGCAATGAAGAGAGTGTCCTGCGTACGCGCTTCGGTGATCTGGAAGGGCACGGGCTTCCAGTCCCAGTCGCCGGTGGTCTTGTTCCAGAACTGGCCGCAGATGTAGCGGTCCCCGTTGTTGTCCGAAGTCGCGCATGCATCGGTGTTGCGATGGATGTTGAGGTACACGTATTCGCCGTAAAACACGTTCTTGTCCGAGGGATCGGACGCGCACCAGCCGCCGTCTCCGCCGAACCAGGAGTGCCAGTGCGTTGTCGCCCCCGTGGGGTCGCGGCACACGGTGCCGTTGTCCTGCGCGCCCGCGACCACGCGGCCTGTGCCCGGATGGATCGCGCCGCCATAGAACTGCGTGACGCCGTAGTTGTTGTTCAGTGCCGTCCAGCCCTTCACGTAGGGCGGCTTGTGTTCGCTGCCCGGCACGTGAATGTCCTGGGCCTTGTAGATGCCGCCGTCGTTGCCGAAGAACACGGTGCGATTCGACGTTCCGTCGTAGCCCGGATGCGAAACGATGCAGTGATGGTCCGCGTGGATCGAGTTGTCGTCCCACCACGTGCTGATTTCGCGCAGCGTGCCGCCGCCGTCGGTGGACTTCCACAGGTTCACACCGCCGACGAGCACGAAGTTCTCGTCCGTCGGATCGCCGGCCCACAGCACGTTGCCGTACCAGCCTTGGTCGCCCAGAAACTCCGCCGGTTTGCCGTCGACATTGGTGGCCGTGCATCGCGTGAAAGATTGACCGCCGTTCGCAGATCGCCACAGCTCGCCCGTCTTGCCCTCCACCGATGCATAGACCACCAGCGGATCCTTGCGCGCATACACGAGCTCCACGCGCCCCGACCAGGCGCCCGGGTGCATCGCGATCGTCCACGTTGCGCCGCCGTCGTGCGAATACACGCATGCGCCGTTGTTCAAGCCGCCGGCGATGGCGAGCAAAGGATTCGCGGGATGAAACTTCACATCCGCCATCGGAAGGGCGGACACTTTTTTCCATACGGCACGTGCCTTGTCGACGCTTCGCATCAGGCCGTCGGGTGTCGCGGCGAGCACGGCATTGCCATCGCTGCTCACGGCAATGCGATTGATCGCAGCCCATGACGAAGTGGCAGGCAATGCACTCCACTTCGCTGTGCCCAGGATGCGGAACATGCCGCCGCCGCGCAATGCATCGCCATTGCCGAAGCCTTCGCCCGTGCCCGCGAACACCTCGTTCGGATTCACCGGGTTCATCGCAAGACAGCTCACCGCGAGGTTGGCCATGAAGTCGTCGACAGGGTCCCAGTGCGCGCCACCGTTATTGGTGAACCACACGCCGCCGCCGGCGCTGGCCGCGAGCATCTGCTCGGGGTGCGACGGATGGACGACGATCGCCCGCGTGCGCCCGCCCACGTTGCCCGGGCCCAGCCATTCCCACTTCGCGGCCTGCATCAGCGCGAGTGGTTTGACGTGCCCATCGACCGGCACACCGGCGACATGACCATCGCGCCGAGTGCGCAGCTTTGCGTCCACTTGCTTCAGAGCATGCGCGACGGCATTGCGCGGAATCGATCCATCATCGCCGCGCGCGGTCTTGAGCAGGTGCTCGTGACGTTGCCGCGCTGAATCGGGATACGACAGCCGCCGTATCGCGCGCCTCAACTTGCGCTCGGGGATTTCCTCGAGCGATGTGTTCGTGGTGCCGCGCGTTTGCCGCACGAGATCGACGAGCTCGACACTGATCCCGAACCGGCCGGCCAGGCTTTCCGATGACACTGCCATGATTTCCTCCTTGATCTAGGGGCGCAATCGCGGGGGCGGACGCGAGGGCAAAGTGCCGAGTTGCTTCGCCCAGATCACGCTGTCGTCGGCCGTGCGCAGTGCCTCGAGACGAAGATCGTCCATGCCTTTGCCCGGCGCGGTCGAAAGGCGGTAGCGCACGCCGCCGATCGCGCAGGCCGAGAGCACCGAAGGATGCTCGCTCGATTCCCATTGAGGCGCGGCTTCGCGCGCGGGCCAATCCCGCAGCGGGTGGGCCGAGCCCGTCGAAGGCCGGATGCAGCACTGGCCTTCCTGCACGCCCGCCGCAGCCCGCGAGCCCGGATTCGCGCCGCCGCGATACCGCTCGCGCGAGAGCCAATGAACCGCGATGTCGTCGTCGATCCACACGGCTTGCGTCTCGGTGGGCGTGGACGGCAGCGTCACGCGCCAGGAAATCGCGCCAAGGTCGGCATCGCCCAGCGAATACGCGAGCACCTCATCCGCATTCAACACGACGGCGAGATCGTGGCCCACGAGCAGGGGCTGCGCGTCCATCCGCTCACGCCATAGTTCGCTGCCGTCGGCCAGGCGCAGCACGATGAGGTCGTCCAGTGCCTTGCAAAGCGCGAGCCCGGCGTCGGCATCGGCGACACCGAGGGGAAACGGCAACGGCCACGCGATGCGGGCCACAGGATCTACTCGTCGCGGTTCTTGACCGCTTTGCGCTTGCGCAGGACCAGCCATGCAATGCCTGCGAGCGGCAGGGCGAACAGCAGGAACTCCAGCGCACCCGATCCGTTGTCGGGCGCAATGCCGAAGAGATGTTCGATGAAGTCCATGTGGCCCTCCTTCCCCGAAGATGCGGGGCCATTCTTATCCTCGCAGTGCCGGGCGTCAACGGCGCCGCGTGCGCAACCCTGTACGTTCGTACGAGCGCAATCGCAGGGGATTGTCGGGATACTGCCGGGTTCGCAAAAAAACCGATCAGGAGAGGATCATGTCAGGGCGCCCAGGCATATTCGGCCGGCTGGCTTATTTTGTGTGCCGGAGTTTCCGAACGCGATCGTGCGAGGAGTCCGGCTCCTCGCTCATCGTGTCCGCGAACGGCGGCATCTCGGTCTTCGACGGCGTCGAAATCGAAATCCTGAAGCGACTGGCCCGTCTCGAAAACGACCGCACGATCGCCGAGCGCATCGGCGTGCATCCCTACTGCATCGCAGACGTCCGCGCCAAGCTGAGGGACGAGCTTGGAATCACCACATCCTCACAGCTGGCCAAGCTGGGCAGCGACTTCGCATTGACCCCCCGATAGGACGACAATTCCCCATGCCGCGCATCGCCCTCATTCACGCCACGCCGCTTTCGCTCGACTCGATCAACGCCGCCTTCGCGCGCCACTGGCCCGAAGCCGACCTGGTGAACATCCTGGATGACTCCCTCTCGCGCGACCGCGAGCGCGAAGGCGAACTCACCGCCGAGATGATCGACCGCTTCATCGACCTGGCCACCTACGCCAAAGGCACCGGCGCCCAGGCGATCCTCTTCACATGCTCCGCCTTCGGCCCCGGCATCGAAGCAGCGGGCCGCGCGGTGCAGATCCCCACGCTCAAGCCGAACGAAGCGATGTTCGAGCAGGCGCTGGGCCTGGGCCGCAGGGTCACGCTCATCGCTACATTCCGGCCATCGCTTTTGACGATGTCGCAGGAGATGGAGATGCTCGCCACCGCGCACGACAAGGATCTCGAGCTGAAGACGCTGTATGTGCCCGAGGCGATGGTGGACCTGGCGGAAGGCCGCTGCGAGGAGCACGACCGCAAGATCGTCGAAGCCGCCTCGAAACTGAAGGACTGCGATGGCGTGATGCTCGCGCAGATCTCCATGGCACGCGTGGGCGAGCGTGTGCAGCAGCAGGTGTCGTGCCCCGTGCTGACCAGCCCGGGTTGCGCCGTCCTGAAATTGCGGCAGCTCGTCCAGACCTAGCGCGCCGGAAAGTCCATTGCGGGATTACCCCGATCCTTCGCGGGCGGAACCCGGCGTTTTTTCGTGCACCATGCCCGCCCATGAGGTTCGAAACGCTGCAGCGCGACCTAGCGGCCGCGCGAGCGGGTGAGCTCGACATGGGCACACTCGCACGGCGGCTTCGGGGGCTTATCCTGCCCGCCGCATTGCCGCCGAAATACGAAGAGGTCCTGGCCGAAATCACGGACCGTATCGAATCGAGCGCGCTGTTCGACGAGGACAGCTGCTCGTACAGCCAGAGCGACTTGCTCGAGGCGCTGGAAGTGTGGGCGCGCAAGGCGCAGGACAAGCTGCGAAAGCCCTAGGCGCCCACCGCCGCTTCAGCCCGCGCCGCCCAGCACCTCACCGAACAGCTGCCAGTTCTTGCCGTCGAATTTCGACAGCTTGCCCTGCTCGATGGGCGCATGGTCGGTGGGCGAGGTATTGCACGCGATGCCCGGCAGCAAGAGGCCGTGCTTCCAGTTCCTGATGTTCTCGGCCTGCTTGCGGATGTTGTCGCGGCTGTAGTTGCCGTTGCACTGCTTGAGCGTTTGCACCATCAGTGCGGCGGTGATGTACGCGTAGACGTTGCTCGCATCGAGGATGCTGCCATCGGTGTAGTGCTTGCCCATGAAGCCGCGCCATTCAAGCATGGCCGGGTCGTCCTTCCATTCGAGGTCGGACTGGTCCTTGTAGTACTGCACCGTGATCACGTCCTTGCTCTTGTCCAGGCCCGCGGGCGTGAGCACGCTGCCCACGCTCGCGCCGACGTTGTTCACGATGTGCAGGGGCGGGCGCCAGCCCGAGTCGTACACGCGGCGAATCGCCTGCGCACTGAACTTCGGCGTGCAGATGTTGATCATCGTGTCCGCACCCGAGGCCTTCAGCGTGAGGATCTGCGAATCGACCGTCGGGTCCGTCACCTCATACGTAGCCTTCGCGACGATCATCTTCGCCTTGTCGCCCTTCAGGATGTTCTCGACGCCCGCGAGCACGTCTTTGCCGTAGTCGTCGTTCTGGTAGAGGATCGCGATCTTTGCGTTAGGCCTGTTCTTCAGGATGTACTTCGCATAGATCTCGCCTTCGGTCTGGTAACTCAAATTGAAGCCGAAGGTCCACGGAAAGTTCTTCGCGTCGTTCCACTTCGTCGCGCCGGTGGCCACATACAGGTGCGGCACCTTCTTTGCGTTGACGTATTTGTGGATCGCCGTGTTGGACGGCGTGCCCAGCGTCTGGAAAAGCGCGTCGACTTCTTCCTGTTCGACAAGGCGGCGTACCTGCTCCACCGTCTTGGGCGGGCTGTAGCCGTCGTCAAGCGAGATCAGGTTGATCTTCGTTCCGTTGATGCCGCCCTCGTCGTTGATCTTCTTGAAGTAGGCCTGGTGCAGCTTGCCAATCGTTCCGTAAGCGGACGCAGGCCCGCTATAGGGCATGGTTTGCCCGAGCTTCACTTCCTTTTTCGCCTGGGCGAACGCCGTGTTCAGGTAGGGCGCGGCCAACGTCGCCGCGCCGATCGCCAGGGTCTTGCGTCGATTCGTGTACATCTTGCTTCCTTTCCATCAGTGACAGTGGCACAAGGCGCCGGCGCACGATTGCGATGAGTCCGGCGACGCCCGAAGGCATGAGGTACATGAAGGCGATGAGAAAAACGCCGTAGATGGCCCACGGCGCCGCCTTCGAGATCTGGTCGGCGATGTTCGGCACGAACTGCACGAAAAGCGCCCCGTAGAACGCGCCCGATATCGACGCGAGCCCGCCCACGACGATGCCGATCAAGAGCGTGAGCGACAGGAAAACGCCGAAGGAATCGGGTGATGCGAACTGCACCGCGATCGATGCAAGCGCGCCGGCGATGCCCGTATAGAGCGCCGAGACACCGAACGTCAGCGATTTGTAGAGCGCCGTGTTCACGCCCATTGCCTGCGCTGCAATGGGCTGGTCGCGAATCGCGACGAGCGCGCGTCCCACGCGGCCCCGCAGCAGGTTCCATGCGGCGATGAAAAGCACGATCACCCACGCGAGCACGAAGAAATACAGCCACTGGTCCTGGTTCAGAGGAATGCCCGCGGGCGGATCGGGCTTGATGATCACCACGCCCATCGCGCCGCCGGTCCAGTGCTCGATCGATTTGTGCTTGAGGATCTGCGGAATCGCCGTGCCCAATGCGAGCGTCGCGACGGCGAGGTACAAGCCTTCGAGCCGCAGCGCGGGCAAGCCGAAGAGAAAGCCGATCACGAGGCACACGATGCCCGCCATGGGAATCGTCGCCCAATACGGCCAGTCGGCCGAGTTCATGAGGACGGCCGCCGTGTACGCGCCGATGGCGAAGAACGCGCCGTGTCCCAGCGATATCTGCCCGTTGTAGCCGGTGAGAATGTTCAGGCCGAGCAGCGCGATGGCATAGGACATCGCCATCGTGAGCTGGAAGATGCGGTAGTTGCCCAGCACGAAAGGCAGCGCGCAGGCGATGACGACGAGCACGATCAAGCCCACGATCTGCGCCGTGCTGAGTTTTCGGCGAACGTCCATCGATCTCTGGACGGGTCTCATACGCGTGCCACCTGCCTGCTGCCAAAAAGGCCCGAGGGTTTGAGGACGAGCACGGCGACGATGATCACCAGCGCCACCGTGAGCTTCACTTCCGATCCGAGGTACGTGCCGATCACGTTCTCGATGACCCCGACGAGAAAGCCGCCCGCCACTGCGCCGCCCGGGCTGTCGATGCCGCCCAGCAAGGCGCCCGCAAAAGCGTAGAGCAAAATGCCCGCCATCATGTTCGGCTCGAGGTACACGATGGGCGCGACCATCATGCCGGCGATGGCGCCAATGGCCGAGGCGAGCCCCCAGCCGAGTGCAAGCATCCAGCCCACGCGCACGCCGACGAGCCGGCTGGACACGGGGTTCTGCGCCGCGGCACGCATCGCCAGACCGAGCGGCGTGAACCGGAAGAAGGCGAACACCAGCGCCAGCACCACGAGCGTGACCGACATCGCGCCGAGCTCGTGCGGGCCGATGTAGGTGTTGCCGAAAAGCGGCTCGGAGGGGAAAGGGCTCGGAAACGGTTTGATCGTGTACGTGAAGATCCAGCCCGCGAGGCTGTTGAAGATCACAAGCAGCCCGATGAACACGATCACCAGCGAGAGCACCGGCGAATTCTCGACGGGCCGCACGATCACGCGCTCGATCAGCACGCCGCCGACAAACGCGATGACGATCGTGAGGAAGAAAGCGCCCCAGTACGGCATGCCCGCTTCGATGAGCGACCAGCAGATGTAGGTGGCGAACATCGCGATCTCGCCCTGAGCGAAGTTCACGAGGTGTGTGGCCTGGTAGATCATCACGAGCGCGAGCGCCACGCTGGCATAGATGCCGCCGGTCGCAAGGCCCGAGAGGATCTGGTGCAGCAGCAGGTCCATCTTGGTCAGTACCCCAGGTACGAGCGCCGCACGGCCTCGTCGTTGGCGATGTCGCGCGCCGGGCCGGAGATCACGACCTTGCCGGTCTCCAGCAAATACGCGTGATCGGCAAGACGAAGTGCGAGCGTCGCGTTCTGTTCGACCAGCAGGATGCTCGTGCGCTCGGCCTTGTTGATCTCGCCGAGGATGTCGAAGAGTTCGCGCACGATCAGCGGCGCAAGGCCGAAGGAAGGCTCGTCCAGTAGCAGCAGCTTGGGCCGCAGCATCAGCGCGCGCGAGACGGCGAGCATCTGCTGTTCGCCGCCCGAGAGCGTGCCCGCCTGCTGCTTGCGACGCTCGCGCAGCCGCGGAAAGTAGCCGTAGATGCGCTCGTAGTCCTGTTCCACCTGCGCCTTGTCGCGGCGCGTGTAGGCGCCCATGCGAAGGTTCTCTTCGGTGGTCAGATGCAAAAAGGTGCCACGGCCATCGGGCACATGCGCCACGCCGCGGCGCACGATGTCCTCGGTGGGCTTGCCGTCGATGCGTTCGCCCGCCAACGAAATCTCGCCTTGCGTGCGGACCATGTTGCACATCGCGCGCAAGGTGGTCGTCTTGCCTGCGCCGTTGGCGCCGAGGATCGTCGTGATGCCGCCTTGCGCGACATCGAAGTCGATGCCGTGCAGCACGCGCGTCGGCCCGTACTGCGCGTGCAGGTTGCGC
>DATJJL010000169.1:0-3655 GCA_035492155.1 Ramlibacter sp.
GTGCAAATACCGATGGCGTCGGCGCGGCAATTGCATTTATCCTCGGCGCTTCCATTTCACGCATTGTCCCGGAGAGACCATGAATTTCAAACGATTGGTGGGAATCGGTGCGCTGGTCCTGTCGGCCGGCGCCTTCGCGCAAACCAAGTGGGACCTGCCGGCAGCCTATCCGGCGAGCAACTTCCACACCGAAAACCTCGAGCAGTTCGCCAAGGATGTCGACAAGCTTTCGGGCGGCAAGCTCAAGATCACCGTCCACTCGAACGCGTCGCTGTTCAAAGCCCCCGAGATCAAGCGTGCCGTGCAGCAAGGCCAGGCGCAGGCCGGCGAAATCCTTCTCGTGAACTTCGAGAACGAAAACCCGATGTACGGCCTGGACGGCGTGCCCTTCCTTGCCACGAGCTATGCCGAAGCCCTGAAGCTCTACCACGCGCAAAAGCCGGCGCTGCAGAAGCTGCTCGGCACGCAGGGCATGATGCTGCTCTACACGGTCGCGTGGCCGCCGCAAGGCATCTACACGAACCGCACGCTCAATTCCGTGGCCGACATGAAGGGCCTGAAGTGGCGCGCATACAGCCCCGCGACGGCGAAGATCGCCGAACTCGTCGGCGCGCAGCCCGTCACCGTGCAAGCGTCCGAAGTTTCGCAAGCGCTGGCCACCGGCGTCGTCGATTCGTACATGTCGTCGGGCTCCACGGGGTACGACTCGAAGACCTACGAGCACATCAAGAACTGGTACAACACGCAAGCGTGGTTGCCGAAGAACGCGGTGATCATGAACAAGGCCGCGTTCGACGCTCTCGACAAGCCGACGCAGGACGCCGTGATGAAGGCCGCGGCCGAAGCCGAGACGCGCGGCTGGAAACTGAGCGAAGAAAAGAACCAGTGGTATGTCGACCAGCTCAAGGCCAAGGGCATGAACATCCTGCAGCCGCCCAAGCAGCTGGAAGCGGACCTGAAGAAAATCGGCGGCGTGATGCTGAACGACTGGCTCGCCAAGGCAGGCGCCGACGGCAAGGCCGTGGTTGACGCCTACCGCAAGCAATAACGCAAGCACCGGAGGGCCGGTGCTCAGACGCACACTCGACTTCATCTACGACGCTGCCGCGTGGCTTGCCGCCATCGCGATGATCGGCATCCTTGCGATGGTGCTCGCCGCCATCGTCACGCGGCAGCTGGGCATCAACTTCCAGGGCACCGATGCGTATGCGGGCTACTGCATGGCAGCGGCGGGCTTTCTTGCGCTCGCCCACACGCTCAAACACAACGAGCACATTCGCGTCACGCTGATCCTCGGCCGGCTGCACGGCCGGGCGCTGCACGGTCTCGAGATGTGGGCGTTGTCGGCAGCGGTGTTCCTCTCGGGGCTGTTCGCGTGGTATTCGATCCGCCTCGCATGGAACTCGCATGCCTTCAACGACATCTCCACCGGCAACGACGCCACGCCATTGTGGATCCCGCAGCTCGCGATGGCGCTGGGCGCGGTGATCCTGTTCATCGCCTTCATCGACGAATGGTGGCTCGAATTCACCGGGCGCCGCGTCGTCGCGCAAAGCGAGGAGGCGCTGCACAATGAATGAATTCCTTGTCACCACCTTGCTGATCGCCGCGCTCTTCGCGCTTCTGGCCAGCGGCGTATGGATCGGCCTCACGCTCGCGGGCGTGGCGTGGATCGGCATGCAGCTTTTCTCGTCGCGCCCTGCGGGCGACGCGATGTCGCTCACGGTGTGGGGCGCCGCGTCGAGCTGGACGCTCACCGCCCTGCCCCTTTTCGTGTGGATGGGTGAAATCCTCTTTCGCACCAAACTGAGCGAGAGCATGTTCAAGGGCCTCGCGCCCTGGGTCTCGCGCCTGCCCGGCCGCCTGCTTCACACGAACGTCATCGGCTGCACGATCTTCGCGGCGGTGTCCGGATCGTCGGCGGCTACTTGCGCGACCATCGGCAAGATGACGCTTCCCGAACTTGCGAAGCGCGGCTACCCCGACGACATCACCATCGGCTCGCTCGCCGGTGCCGGCACGCTGGGCCTTTTGATCCCGCCATCGATCATCATGATCGTCTACGGCGTGACGGCCGATGTATCGATCGCGCACCTGTTCATCGCGGGCGTGCTTCCCGGGATCATCCTTGCGTCGATGTTCTCGGCGTACCTCGCGGTCTGGGCCGCCATGAACCGCGATCGCGTGCCACCACCCGACGCGAAGATGACCTTCGCCGAAAAAATCTTCGAGTCGCGCCACCTCATCCCCGTGATGCTGCTCATCGCCGCGGTGCTTGGCTCGATCTACACGGGCGTCGCAACAGCCACCGAAGCAGCGGCCGTGGGCGTCGTGGGCTCGCTCATCCTGTCGATCGTGCAGCGCTCCCTCAACTGGCAGACCTTCCGCGATTCGCTGCTCGGGGCGACGCGCCTTTACTGCATGATCGCGCTGATCCTGTCGGGCGCGCAGTTCCTCACGCTCGCGATGGGCTACATCGGCCTGCCCAGGCATCTGGCCGAGTTCGTCGCGGCGCAAGGGCTCTCGCCTTTCGGGCTGATCCTCGCGCTCGCGGTGTTCTACATCATCCTCGGCTGCTTCCTCGACGGCATCTCGATGGTGGTGCTGACGATGGGCGTGATCCTGCCCACGGTGACAGCGGCGCACATCGACCTGCTCTGGTTCGGCATCTTCATCGTGATCGTCGTGGAGATGGCGCAGATCACGCCGCCCGTGGGCTTCAACCTGTTCGTGCTGCAAGGCATGACGGGCAAGCAGATCACGTGGATCGCGCGCGTGACGATGCCGTTTTTCTTCCTGATGTGCGCGATGGTGCTGCTGCTGTGGTTCTTCCCGCAGATCGCGGTGTGGCTGCCCGCGAAGATGTAGCGGCGCGCTGCCCGTCAGCCCGCGTTGATGCGCGCCATCTCGTGCAGCACTTCGGCGGAATTTTTACGGCGCGCGCTTCGCAGCACGCGCTCGTTCTCGCGGCGAAGCCACTGGTGGCGATCGATGAAGTGACGGCGGAAGTACGCTTCGGAATAGACGGCCTCGCAGCTGCGATCCTCGATGGGTTCGACGACGATGCTGCGCCGGCCGTCCATCGTGCCGAGCACGGTGGAGATGACCCAGCGACGTTCGGGGAAGGCGCGCTCGACCCAGACCTGGTCGCGGCGCAAACCGCCGCGGCGCAGATAGGAAGAGAGTTGGACAACGGACATTTCTTTAAAAACCTCTGTGTCCGAATCTACAGGTCTTATGTTTCTCCAGTCTTAAACCGATGGAAAGACCCACTGACCTTCCGGTGGAGGAAGACCCATATTCCGGGATGCGAAATGTATATTCCAAGCGCCGCTCATTGACCCTGACATATGCCGCGATTTTTTATTTTCCTGCTTGCGTTGATGGGCTCAACAGCTCATCCGGCAGAGGTAACGGTGGCCGTAGCGGCCAATTTCGCCGCGCCGATGCAAAGAATCGCAGCAGCTTTCGAAACAGATACCGGCCATCGCGCAAAGATCGCCGTCGGCGCGACGGGGGCTTTCTACACGCAGATTCGCAACGGCGCACCGTTCGACGTGCTGCTGGCGGCCGACGACGAAACACCGGCACGAATCGAGGCCGATGCGTTGGCCGTGAAAGGGTCGCGTTTTACCTACGCAGTCGGGCGGCTCGC
>DATJJL010000170.1:0-44680 GCA_035492155.1 Ramlibacter sp.
GGGCGCGACGGCGACAGGGTTGCTGTCGTACACGATCAGCGCTTCGATCTTCGGCCCGAACGACGCAGACGATTCACGCAGCAAGTCATTGCCGATCGTGACCATGTTGATGGTGCGCGGCGTGCGACCGCGCAGCAGGTCGGGCCTTTGCAACGCTGCCTTGTCGATCGGGAAATGGCCCGAGCTCGAAAGAAGTACGCCGCCCGCGCGATCGCGCCACGCGCCTGTGAGTGCCGGCAGGCACGCGACCGCGCGCACCGCATTGCCGCCGCCGTGCACGCGCTGCATGCCGTAGTTCAGGCGAATCGCCGCGGGCTTCATCGTGCCGTAGTCATGCGCGAGCGAGCGAATCTGCGCGGGCTCGATCCCGCAGATCTCGGCGGCGCGCTCGGGTGTCCACCGCATGGCGCGCTCGCGCAGCGCGTCCCAGCCGTGCGTGTAACGGGCGATGTAGTCGTGGTCGAGCCAATCGTTGACAACCAGCTCGTGCATCATCGCGAGCGCCAGCGCCGCGTCCGTACCAGGTCGCAATGCGATATGTTCGTGACATTTTTCCGCTGTTTCGCTTCGGCGTGGATCGATGCAGATGAGCTTGGCGCCATGGCGCTTGGCCTCCTGCGCGAGCCGCCAGAAATGCAGGTTGCTCGTGATCGAATTGCTGCCCCACACGAGGATCAATTTCGATTCGGCGAAGAACTCCACCTTCATCCCGATCTTCGCGCCCAGCGTGTACAAGAGCGCCTCGCCGCCCGCGTTGGAGCAGATCGTGCGATCGAGGAACGATGCGCCCAGGCGGTTGAAAAATCGCCCCGCCATGCTCTCGCTTTGCACAAGCCCCATGGTGCCCGCGTAGCTGTAAGGCACGATGGCCTGCGGGTCGCGCGAGGCGATTTCCTGAAGGCGTCTGGCGATGTCGTCCAGCGCCTCGTCCCAGCTCACGCGCTCGAAGGTGCCAGACCCTTTGGGGCCCGTGCGGCGCAGCGGATGCAGCACGCGATCGGGGTGATAGGTGCGCTCGGTGTAACGCGAAACCTTCGTACAAAGAACTCCGTCGGTGTGGCGATGTTCGGGATTTCCCTGCACCTTCACCGCGACGCCGTTTTCCACGGTCGTGAGCAAGGCGCAGGTGTCGGGGCAATCGTGGGGGCAGGCCCCTTTCACAACGATGGTCATGGGTAATCCCTAGGAGTTCCCGGCGCGGGGCCGCCTTCCAATAGCGTCGCGTTAGGAGATAAATGCATGAAGTTCAAAGCATCGCAGACTGCTGCCGTGATGGTAGCCGCCCTCGCACTGCTCGGTGCGCCATGGGCACAAGCGGAAGAGGGCATCACCAAGGGCAGCATCGCCGTGGGGCAATCGATCTGCCTCACCGGGCCGGGTTCGTCGCTGTCGGTGCCTTTCCATGACGGCGCGAAGCTGTATTTCGATCGCGTCAACGCCGCAGGAGGCGTCAACGGCCGCAAGATCGACCTGGTCACGCTCGACGATCACGGCAACGCCGGCCTGGCCACAGAGAACACCAAGAAACTGCTCGGCGAAGGTGTGTTCTCGCTCTTCGGCTACTACGGCTCGCCGGAGGTCACGGCCGTGTATCCCATGATCAAGGACAGCGATACGGTCCTGTTCGCACCGATGGCGGCAGCGGACGAATTCCATGGCGCGAACTACCCGAACGTGTATTCGATCCGTCCCGGCTACGCCGAGGAAGCCGCCGCCATCGCACGGCACGCCGACACGCTCGGCATGGCGAAGAAGCTCGCCATCCTGCATGCGAACGACAGCGAATCGAAAGCCGCGCTGGACTCGGCCATGCGCACGATGACCAGCATGGGCGCCAACGTGGTGGCGAATGCCTCCTACCAGTCCGGTGCGGTCACCGGCGCCGTCGACAAGGTGCTGGCTGCCACTCCGCAGTCGATCCTGATCATCGGCGACGCGAACGGCGCTGCGAGCGTCATCCGCGACCTGAGGGCCAAAGCGTTCCGCGGCCCGATCTACGGCTTTTCCAATACGGGCGAAAGCCTGCTGGCCGAAGAGCTCGGCAAGGAGGGCGCGGGCGTGGTGGTCGTGCGCGTCGTGCCGAAGAGCAACGCACCCAACATCCCGGTGGTGCGCGACCTGATGCAGGACGCGCAGGCGGCCAAACTGGGCAAGACCAACGTGTACATGCTCGAGGGCTACCTCGCCGCGCGTGCTTACACCGAGGCTCTCAGGCGCGCCGGCCGCGAGCCGACCCGGGCGAAATTCAAGCAGTCCCTCGCCAAGATGGCCGACGTGAGCCTCGGCGGCTTCCGCGTGGATTTCGCCGACGAGCGAACGGGCTCGAAGCTTGTCGAGCTGAGCCTGATCGACTCGCAGGGCAAGGTGCGGGAGTAGCTTTCGCGCCTGGCGCGCCTAGCCGATCTCGCGCGTTGCCGCGAGCCCGTGCATGAACTGCTCGCAGCGAGCGAGCTGCTCGAGCGTGACGTACTCGTCCGGCTGGTGCGCCTGGTTGATGCTGCCCGGCCCGCACACGACCGTGCGGATGCCGCAATCTTTGAAAATGCCCGCCTCGGTGCCGAATGCGACTTCGGTCGTGCGGCGCTCGCCGGCCAGGCGCTGTGCAAGGCGCGTGATGTCGTCGTCGGCCGAGCCGAGGAAGCTCGGGATCGCGCAGATCGTCTCGAAGTTGAATCCGGCATCGGGCGCGACCTTCTTCATCTGCGCTTCGAGCGAGCTCGCGTAGTCCAGCACTTCGCGCTGCATCGCGGCGACGTCGGCGGTTGGCAGGTCGCGAAATTCATAGCGGAACTCGGCGTCGCGCGGCACCACGTTGTCGGCGATACCGCCGTGGAACTGCCCGACGCTGGCGGTGGAGAAAGGAACGTCGAAGCCTTCATAGCGTTTTTCGTTCTTCTCGAATCCTTCGGCCATGTCGCGCAACTTGGCAACGACGCGGGCGGCCATCTCGATCGCGTTGACCGATTGAGGCGTGAGCGATGAATGCGCCTCCTTGCCTCGCACGCAGCAGCGCCAGCGATACACGCCTTTGTGCGCGATGGCGGGCACCATGTTCGTCGGCTCTCCGACGATGCACGCCAGCGGCTGGATGCCCGCGTCCCGCATGTCCGCGATGAGGTGCCGCACGCCGAAGCAGCCGACTTCCTCGTCGAAGCTCAGCGCCAGGTGGATCGCAAAGGGCGCCTTGCTGTGCACGAAGGCCTCGGCGTTGGCGACAGCTACGGCGATGAAGCTCTTCATGTCGGCCGAACCCCGGCCGTAGAGCTTGCCGTCCTCGATGTCGGCGCCGAGCGGGTCGAAGCGCCAGTCCTGCCCTTCCCAAGGCACCGTGTCCGTGTGGCCCGAGAGGATGATTCCTGCGGGCTTGCCCTCGCCCAATGTCGCGAAAAGGTTTGCTTTCGTACGATCTTCGTTGAATGTCAGGCGGCTTTCGATGCCCAGCCGTGCGAGATGGTCGCGTACGACATCGATCAGCGCGAGATTCGAGTTGTGGCTCTGCGTGTCCAGGCGCACGAGCGCCTGGGCGAGTTCGATGGCCCCGGGCGAGACGGTCAAGGATGTGGAAGGCATCGAGGGATTTTCGCGGATATCCCCGCATGCGGGAATCCGGCAGCCGGGCTAGACTGGCTTTTTCGCCAGCGACAAACGTCATCATGAACATCCTCGATTCCGTCGTCGCGCAAGCGGCAGCCATCACCGCCGTGCGGCGGGACATCCACGCGCATCCCGAACTGTGCTTCGAGGAAAACCGCACTGCCGATGTGATCGCGGCCAAGCTCACTGAATGGGGCATTCCTGTCCATCGCGGGCTGGGTAAAACCGGTGTTGTCGGCATCGTCAAGAACGGCACGAGCAATCGCGCAGTCGGGCTTCGCGCCGACATCGACGCGTTGCCCATGCAGGAGTTCAACACGTTCAATCACGCGAGCGTGCACAAGGGCAAGATGCACGCATGCGGCCACGACGGCCACGTCGCGATGCTGCTCGCCGCCGCGCAGCACTTCGCGAAGCAGCGCAACTTCGACGGCACCGTTTACCTGATCTTCCAGCCGGCCGAAGAAGGCGGCGGCGGTGCGCGCGAGATGATCAAGGATGGCCTTTTCGACAAGTTCCCGATGGAAGCCGTCTTCGGCATGCACAACTGGCCGGGCTATCCCGTCGGCACCTTCGCGATCAGCTCGGGGCCCGTCATGGCGTCGAGCAATGAATTCAAGATCACGATCCGGGGCAAGGGCGCGCACGCCGCGATGGCCTACAACGGCATCGACCCGGTTCCGATTGCCTGCGAGATGGTCAACGCATTCCAGTTGATCATCAGCCGCAACACGAAAGCGATGGATGCCGGTGTGATCTCGGTGACGATGATCCATGCAGGCGAAGCGACCAACGTCGTGCCCGACAGCTGCGAACTGCAAGGCACCGTGCGCACTTTCACGACGCAGGTGCTCGACATGATCGAAAAGCGCATGGAGCAGATCGCGAAGCACGTGTGCGCTGCCCACGACGCAACATGCGAATTCGAATTCGTGCGCAACTACCCGCCGACGGTGAATTCGGAAAAGGAAACCGAGTTTGCGCGCGGCGTCATGGCGGCTATCGTCGGCGAGAAGAACGTGATGAAGCAGGAGCCCTCGATGGGCGCGGAAGATTTCGCGTACATGCTGCAGGCCAAGCCGGGTGCGTACTGCTTCATCTCCAACGGCGACGGCGCGCATCGCGAGATGGGCCATGGCGCGGGCCCGTGCATGCTGCACAACCCGAGCTACGACTTCAACGACGATCTGATCCCGCTCGGTGCGACTTACTGGGTGCGCCTTGCAGAGGAATGGCTGGCGAAAGAGCGCGCATGACGCTGGCGGGCGAGCAAGCCTTCTGCGCCACCTACGAGGAAGCCCGCCGCAAGTTCATCGAGGCCGCGCAAGCCGCCGGTCTGAAGGTTCAAAGCAAGATCCACCCCTTGCGCGGTGCGCAGGGCGAGGAGCTTGCAATGGACGTCGTGCGCGACGGACATCCCAACGCCGCCAGCGTGCTCCTGCTTTCCAGCGCATGCCACGGCGTCGAAGGTTTTTGCGGCAGCGGCGTGCAGGTGGCGGCGCTGCGCGATACCAGCTGGCGCGCACGTGCCCGCGAGCGCAGTATCGCGGTCGTCTACGTGCATGCGCTCAACCCCTGGGGCTTCTCGCAGTTCGGCCGCACCACGCACGAGAACATCGACCTCAATCGCAATTTCCACGACTTTTCGCGGCCGCTGCCTGTCAACGCGGGCTATCGGCAAATGCATCCGCTGCTCGTGCCGAACGAGTGGCCGCCGTCGCCCGAGAGCCAGGCTGCATTCCTGCGCTTCATCGATGAAGTGGGCCTGGCCGCGGCGCAGGCGGCAGTCAGCGGCGGTCAGCACGAATTCGAAGACGGCCTTTTCTACGGCGGCCGTGCGCCGAGCTGGAGCAACAAGGCGATTCGCGAAGTGCTGCGCGAGCAAGCGGGCCGCGCGACGCGTCTCGCGTGGATCGACATTCACACCGGGCTCGGGCCCGAGGGCGTCGGGGAGCGGATCTACGCGGGCCGAAACGATCCAGTTGCCATCGCGCGCGCAAGGGCATGGTGGGACGGCGGCGGCTCGACACCGCTCACGTCGATCTACGACGGCACGTCGACGTCGGCTTTCCTCACGGGCCTGATGTCGCATGCGGCGTACGAAGAATGCCCGCGGGCCGAATTCACGGCCATGGCGCTTGAATACGGCACGGTCCCGATCATGGACACGATCGAAGCGCTGCGCACCGAGCAGTGGTTGCGCAGGCATCCAGAGATTGACAGCGCGCGCGCCGCCGAGCTGAAACGCCGCATTCGCGATGCTTTCTTCATCGACACGCCGCAGTGGAAGCAGAAGGTGCTGGTTCAGGCGCGGCAGGCGATGCGCCAGGCCGTCGACGGCCTCGCTGCGTGATCGCTTAGCCGGCGGAGCGCGCCTCGCCGATCGCGAGCAGTCCGTCGAAGATCAGGCTTTCGACGAGTTCGAACGGGATCGACATGTGCGGCGACATCTTCCAGCCCGCACCGCCCGTCATGAAACGCACAGGGTCCTCGCCGCAGCGGTGCCGCACGTGTTGCACCATGCGCTCGATCGCCCCCGCGATCGCAAAGGTGCCCCCGCTCGTCAGCGCGTCCGATGTGTTGGTCGGGAATTCGCGCACGTCGCCTGTCGGCACATGAAGCCCGGCGGTGCCCGATTCGAGGGCGCGCAGCATGATGCCGTGGCCGGGCAGGATGAAGCCGCCGAGGAACTGGCCTCGCGCATCGACGGCTTCCACCGTGACCGCGGTTCCGACCATCACCACCACCATCGGACGCGCCGGCCCTGCGGCCAGCATGCGGTGACGCGCGCCGATCATCGCGACCCAGCGGTCCGCACCCAGCCTCGTCGGATGGTCGTAGCCGTTGACGATGCCCGACTCGCCCGAGTTCGCGACGACCCAGTGCGCAGCGACGTCCCACAGCTCCTCCATCTGCTCTTCGACGCGTCGCTTGATCGCGTCGGCTGCCACTGCGCAGCCGAGCATGCGCGTCGGTTTGGGCAGCGCGGACCATGTGCCCTCGGCGAGCTTGTCGATGTTCTCGAGGAATTCGGCGCCATGCGCAAAAAGCGCGGCGCCGGGACGCGGGGCGTCGTAGAGCGCCCACTTCAGGCGCGTGTTGCCGACATCGACTGCGAGGAACGGCATGGGGCAGGTTCGTCGCGGGGCAGCGACCTCAAGCGGCCGCGGATTGCAGGTGCGTTGCGAGCACCTCGAGCGCTTCGGCCAAAGCCTTTTCGTGGGCCTGCACCTGGCCGCAATCGGCCCCGGCTTGCTTCAGGCACAGCTGCAGGTCACGATGGCAGTCCATCGCGCCCTCGAGATTCAGCGCCGGCGGCTCGCCGTCTCGCGCGGCATTGGCCAGCGGCGCGACACGGTTGCGCCAATCCTTGATATGCCGCGCCACCGTGGCCTGCATCGATTGCACGACGGCCGCGCGGCGCGAAGCCGTCTCCTGGGCCTGTTGGTGCACCTGCTGCGCGGCGGAGCTCAAGGCACGCAGCGCCTTCAGCCGCGAAACGAGCAGTTCGCAGCGCTGCGCATCGTCGCGAAGCTGCTGCCGTGCGGCGTCATCGGCGGCGGCCGCCTCGCGGGCCTTCAGCTGGTTGCGCATGTCCTGCAGCCAACGCGCGCCCTGGTCGATGATCTTGTCGATCGCACGGTATTCGACTTCGAATTCGAGGAGCGCAAGATCCGTGCGGCTTGCCTGCTCGCCCTGCTTGCCCTGCAAGGCCTTGCCCTGTTCGGCGAGCTCGCCCGCGGCGGAATCGATTTGGTCGTATTGCGATGCAAATTCGGCGACAGAGGTGTTCGACTTGCCGGCCAGGCGCGCGAACAGGCCGGCCTTCTTCTGCTGAAGCAAACCGAAATCGAGCGCGGGCAGGGCTTCGGCGACCCGCGTGATCGAAGCGGCAAGGGGACTGAAATCACGTTTGCCTGCGTGCGCCTGCAGCTCGTCGCGCAGCTCGCCCAGTCGCCGCACATGTTGGTGGCCCGCGTCGGTGGCCATGCGATCGAGCCACGCTGCCGGTGAGACCGGCGCTTTCGGCCTGGACGCAACCTGCGCAAGTTTCGCGGGTGTCATCAAGGAGGCGGTGCGGTCTTCGTCTTGCATGGAGCCCATCGGTGAAAGTCGCCGCAATATAAACCTTTATATCGCGCCGAACCAGCAGGCGCGCTGGATGGCCGCCATCTTGTTGTCGACCTTGAGCTTGGCCATCGCGTTGGCGAGGTGGTAGTTCACCGTGCGTTCGCTGCACTTGAGCACCTGCGAGGTCTCGCGCGCCGTGAGTCCCTGGAAAGCGAGCACGAGGCATTCGCGCTCGCGTGGACTGAGGTTCGAGCGGTCTGCGGCAATGCAGCGCTTCACGAGCGGCCAGATGTTGAGTGCGGACCACGCGAGCAAAGCGGCCTCGGTGCGATCGGTCAGCTCGCGCGGGCTGAACATAAAGCATTCGAATGCGCGTCCGGCGGGCAGCTGGAACTCGACGCGCACCACCGTCTGGAAACCATGTGCGAGCCAAAGCATGCGCCAACGGGTAAGGCCGAGCTGGTCGGACTTCGCGATGTGCTGCCAAGCAACCAGCGGCGCATCCGAGTCGCGCCAGGGCGCGCCGAAGTCGCGGCTTTCGGCAAGTGCGTGCGCGGCGTCGGCGACAATGGGCGGATGCACAGCGACGACCTGGCGATCCTCGCTGGTGCCGAAAGGATCCGGCCCGAGCACGGCGACAGCCTCCACGGAGAACTCGCGAAGAGCGCCTACCCAGTCGCTCAAGAGTCCGTCCAGGCTCACACTGTCAAAGTTAACAGGTAGCTGCATCGACGTGTTATTGAAGAATCGGGACAATAGCACGCTCCTTTCACACTGTTTCGTGTCGGCATCATCCGAAAGAACCCGCGACTCGCGCTACGCACCCAGTGCCGAAGCGCCGCACCCGCCATCGCTGTCGCGTGTCGCTTCGCGCCGGATGAAGGAGGACGTCGTCAAAGCGCTGGTCGCACCGGTCCTGAACCCGCTGCTCGAGCCGGTCCTGCATCCGTCGCGCTGGCGCGTGCGGGCGTTGGCGCTCACGACGAGCGTGGGCCATCCGCTGTTCTATGTGGTCTGGACGTCATGGCTGCCGCAGCCCTACGAGAATCTATGGCTGCGGCTGCTGATGTCTGTCCTCGGCTTCAGCCTGCTGGTGTTTCCGCGCCTCACGGCGACTCCGCCCAGCCAGATCGCGGCCGCGATATTCACAGCGATCTTCTGCGTCACCTTGCCGTGGTTCTTTTCGTGGATGTATTTGTGCAATCACGGCAACACCGTCTGGCTCGCGAGCCTCGGCGCGATGTTCCTGATCTATTACCAGCTGACGGACTGGCGGCTTGCAACGCTGGGCGCGGCAAGCGGCATGCTCGGCGCATGGGTGCTCTTTCGCGCCGTCGGGCCACCGGTTCCGGAGATGAGCGTGGTGCAGGCGGCCACCAACACGGTCGTCATCGCCTTCTGCTGGTTCATGGCGGTGATTCTCGGCGTCTCCTCGTCGAACCTGCGCCGCGAACAACTCAATTTCACGCTGGCCACCATGGGCATCATGGCGCACGAATTGCGCACGCCCCTGGCCACGATGGCGTTGATCGGCGACGCAGTGCGGGGCGCGGCAGCGGACTGCGACGATGAACATTCGCGCTCGAAGCTCGAGCAGCTCGCCATGCGGCTGCACACGCTCGTGCGGAACATGAACCACCAGATCGACACGCAGATCGCGAACGCGCGGATCACGCGCCTTCCGACTCGGCGCGAAACGGTCTCGGCCGGCGAACTGGTGGCCAGCGCGGTTGCGAACTACCCGTTCCGCAGTACGCGCGAGAAGGAATGCGTGCAGGTGAAGGTGCACAAGGACTTCGTGTTCCAGGGCTCGCACGCCCTTTTTTCGCAGGTCATCGACAACCTCGTCAAAAATGCCCTGCGCTCGCTGGCCGCCGCGAGCAATGCGACGCAGCCCGGCGACATCGCCATCGAGATCGATGCGCACCAGGACCGTGGCCGCATCGTCGTGGCCGATAGAGGCGTCGGCATCGACCCCGAGTCGCAGCCCCGCATCTTCGAGCCCTTCTTTTCCACCAGCCGCGGCACGGGCCACGGACTGGGCCTTGCGTTCTGCCACCAGGTCGTCCACGCCGCGCGCGGGTCGGTCCGCGTGAAGTCGCAGCCCCGACACGGCGCCGTGTTCACGATCGAATTGCCCGTTTCGCGCCGGGCCTGACAAAATGGCCCTCAACTCATGAGCTTTCCCCTCTTTCACCGTCCCGGTACCGTCGTCTTCCTCGACGACGATCCCGACTATCTCGAAATGCTGGCGCTCGTGCTGCCCCGCCAGTGGCACGTCAAACTTTTCCTGCGCCCGCTCGAGTGCATCAATTACCTGCAGCAGGAGCCGCCTTTCTGGGAGGCCGACGCCTGGAACCAGCAGCAGATCGTGGAGCAATGGCGCGCCGGCAAGCCGCTGATCCCACAGCTGCTGGCCTACTGGTCCAAGTACACCGAACGTTATGCCCTCACGCGCGTTTGCGTGTTCGACTATTCGATGCCGGCGATGGACGGCCTCACTGCGTTGGGCGAGCTCGTGGATTGGCCCGGCTCGCGCGTGCTGCTCACGGGGCAGGCGGATGAACAGGTGGCGGTTCGCGCCTTCAACCGCGGCTTGATCGACCAGTTCATCGCCAAGCAGACACCCGACATCTCGCGCCGCCTGATCGAAGCGGTGGAACACCTGCTCGACACGCCCAACGCGCGCCACGCGCAGATCTGGCGTGCCACGCTCAGCCCGGACCAGAGCTCGTTGTTGCGCAACGCAGCCGTCAGCCGCGAGCTCGCGGATTTCGTGTCCAAGCGCTGGGCCGAATACGTGGTCATCGGCGATCCATTCGGCGTGCTCGGGATGGATTCGCAGGGTCGCGTGGGCTGGCTCCAGCTCGAAACGCGAGACGGCCTCAAGGCCCTTGCCGAACTCGCCGAGCTCGAAGGCGTGCCGGCCGATGCAGTCGCGGAAATCCGTGCGGGCCGCACGCTCGCCGATCTCGAATTGCGCCAGTCCCTCGGCAAGAGGGATCCGGTGCAGCTCAATGCGGCGTTTGCGATCGGCGACGAACAGCAGCTGCTGGGCGCCGCCTTCAACATCGATCCTTCGTACTGCCCTCACGCCGCGAACAGCTACCAGCAGTGGCTTTCGCGGCAGGAAAAGCGATCGGTGCAGGCCTGATCGCCTCCTGCAACGGCTTCGGCGCTATTGCCTCGTACGCAGGCGGCGCGTCACCGGCCATTCCCATGGCTTGCAAATGCGTGCGACGTCCGAGGCGACGGCCTCTACGTGCGACAGCTCCGCGTCAGTGAGCGCTGCGTTCAAGGTCAGGCGAACCATGGACCGGTTCCTCGCCGTCGCCGGCGCGCAAAACACCGCCCCGAAGACGCCGCGTTCCTCCAGCGCGTCGCGCAGGGCCAAGGTGTCGATCTCGGCTCCCGCCTCAAGCGAGATGATCTGCTCGGTTCCTTGCTGGATCGGATAGCCCATGTCGGCGAGGCTGCCTCGCAGCCTTTTCGTGTTGCGGCGAAGCTTCTCGCGCGCGCCGTCACTGTCGCAGATGACACCCAGCGTCGCTGCGAGCCCGGCCACTTCATGCGGCAGAAGGCAGGAGCTGAAGATGCTCGGGTAGCTGTGGCACATGAGGTAGGGCCGCAATTCGTGAGGAAGCGTGAAGTAGCCTGCGCGGCCCGCAAAGCTTTTGGCCAGGCTTGCGGTAATGAAGTGCACGCGATGCGTGAGACCCAATTGCGCGCACAGGCCGCGTCCCTGCGGGCCATGCGTGCCCAGCGAGTGCGACTCGTCCACCAGGATCATGCAGCCGTGTCGCTGCGCCACGTCGACGATCTCCGCGAGAGGGCACAACGCGCCGGTGGTGCTGTATACCGAATCGACGATCACGAGGCCGGGTCCATGGCGCGCGGCCATGCGGTCAAGGTGCTCGGGATCGTTGTGGCGAAAAGCGTGTGCAGGCGCGTTTGCCGCACGCACACCTTCCCAAAGCGACATGTGCGCGAGGCTGTCGACGTAGGCCGGCATGTCTGCATTGGCGATCACCTGGATGAGGCCGAGGTTGGCGGCGTAGCCGGATTGGCAAAGCAGCCCGCCTTCCTTGCCCAGCCATTCGGCCAACGTCTTTTCGAATTGCGAAGCCGGACTGCCATCGAGCTGGAACACACCGGACTGGACCACGAACTGCTGGTTGTGCCGCAGAACGTCGAGCTGCGCCTGGACGATCGCGGGATGTCCCGTCACTGCGAGATAGTCGTTTCCGTCGAGGTGAACGGCATCCGCTCCGGGTGTGCGACCGTGAGTGACAAACTTGCGCCCCCACTCGTTTTCCCAACGCGATTTGAATTCGGCATCGATTCGCCGACGCAATGCTTGCGGCAACGGCGGCTCGACACGGGTTGAAGAACGGGAAATCTCAACGACTGTCATGGGATGCACCTTTATTTACAGAGCAGGGTTCCCATTGAAGAGATAAAGAGGCCCGCCCGCATGCAAGGCCCTGTCAACATTGACAGGGGCCCAGAGGCTGAAGGTGCTTTAAGTTGCCGCGGGCAGGGCTCTTAATGACAAAGAGCTCCCGTCACGGACTTTAGTGGCGTCAGGCCAGTTTGCCGTGGCAGTGCTTGTACTTTTTGCCACTGCCGCAGGGGCACGGGTCGTTGCGGCCCACGCGCGCCCCAGCGAACGCCACAGCTGCACCGGCAGCGGCGCCAGCAGTGGCCGCGTCCACTTGGGATTCGACTTCGCCGGTTTCCGTGGGCGCCGTGTACGTGACGTTCGAGATGCGTTCGGCGCGATCTTCCATCTCGCCGGCGGCCTGCTCGAGCTGTTCGCTCGACTGCACCTGGACCGTCATCAGGACCTTGGTGACCTCGTTCTTGACGGAATCGAGCAGCTGGCCGAAAAGCTCGAACGCTTCGCGCTTGTATTCCTGCTTCGGCTGCTTCTGCGCGTAGCCGCGCAAGTGGATCCCCTGGCGCAGGTAATCCAGCGCGGCGAGGTGTTCGCGCCAGTGCGAATCGATGCTTTGCAGCAGCACGATGCGTTCGAACTGGGTGAAGTTCTCCACGCCGACTTGCTGCACCTTGGTATCGAATGCTTCGTTGGCGGCAGCGAGCACCTTCTGGGCGACGTCTTCGTCGGTGATGCTGGCGGCACCGGCAACTTCCTTCTGCAGGTCGACGTGCACGCCGTACTCTTCGAGCGCCTTTTCGAGGCCGGGCAAGTCCCACTGCTCCTCGACCGATTCGAATGGGACGAACTGATGGACGATGTCGGTGAAGCAGCCTTCGCGCAGGCTTGCGATCTGCGCGGAAAGATCTCCCGCGTCGATGATGTCGTTGCGCTGCTGGTAGATGACCTTGCGCTGGTCGTTCGACACGTCGTCGTATTCGAGCAGCTGCTTGCGGATGTCGAAGTTGCGCGCCTCGACCTTGCGCTGCGCACTCTCGATCGAGCGACTGACGATGCCTGCTTCGATGGCCTCGCCATCGGGCATCTTCAGGCGCTCCATGATCGCCTTGACGCGCTCGCCCGCGAAGATACGCATCAGCGGGTCGTCGAGCGACAGGTAAAAGCGCGAGGAGCCCGGATCGCCCTGCCGGCCCGAACGGCCGCGCAACTGGTTGTCGATGCGCCGGCTCTCATGGCGCTCCGTCGCGATGATGCGCAGACCGCCCACGCCGACGATGTGTTCATGGTCCTTCTGCCACTGCGCACGCAGCTCGTCGATGCGCCGCTTCTTCGCAGCGTCGTCGAGCGTCTCGTCCGCCTCGACCGCTTCCACCGCCTTTTCGACGTTGCCGCCGAGCACGATGTCCGTTCCGCGGCCTGCCATGTTGGTGGCGATGGTGATCATCTTCGGGCTGCCCGCCTGCGCGACGATGTCTGCCTCGCGTGCGTGCTGCTTCGCGTTGAGCACCTGATGCGCCAGCCCGGCCTTCTGCAGGAGCTCGGAGATGAGCTCGGAGTTCTCGATCGAGGTCGTGCCCACCAGCACCGGCTGGCCGCGGCCGTGGCACTCCTGGATGTCCTTGATCGCGGCTTCGTATTTCTCGCGCGTCGTCTTGTAGACGCGATCGAGCTGGTCTTCGCGGCTGCTCGGCTTGTTCGGCGGGACCACCACCGTCTCGAGGCCGTAGATCTCCTGGAATTCGTACGCTTCCGTGTCGGCCGTCCCGGTCATGCCCGCGAGCTTGCCGTACAGGCGGAAGTAATTTTGGAAAGTGATCGAAGCGAGCGTCTGGTTCTCGGCCTGGATCTGCACGCCTTCCTTTGCCTCGACGGCCTGGTGCAGGCCATCGCTCCAGCGGCGCCCGCTCATCAGGCGGCCCGTGAATTCGTCGACGATCGTCACCTCGCCCTCTTGCACCACATAGTGCTGGTCGCGGTGGTACAGGTGGTTGGCCCGCAGCGCCGCGTTGAGGTGGTGCATCAGCGTGATGTTCGCCGGGTCGTACAGCGACGCACCTTCGGCAATCAGGCCGAGGTTGAAGAGGATGCGCTCGGCGTTCTCGTGGCCCTGCTCGGTCATGTAGACCTGGTGCGCCTTCTCGTCCACCGTGAAGTCGCCCGGCTTGGTGACGCCTTCGCCCGTGCGCGGATCGGCTTCGCCCTCCTGCTTCGTGAGAAGCGGCACGACGCGGTTCATTGCGACATAAAGCTGCGTATGGTCCTCGGCCTGGCCGCTGATGATCAGCGGTGTGCGCGCTTCATCGATCAGGATCGAATCGACCTCGTCGACGATGGCGTAGTTGAGGCCACGCTGGACGCGGTCGGGGGCCTCGTAGACCATGTTGTCGCGCAGGTAGTCGAAGCCGAATTCGTTGTTCGTTCCGTGCGTGATGTCGGCGCGATAGGCTGCCTGTTTTTCCTCGCGCGGCATGTTCGGCAGGTTCACACCGACCGACATCCCGAGGTAGTTGTACAGCTTGCCCATCCACTGGGCATCGCGATTCGCAAGGTAGTCGTTCACCGTCACCACGTGCACGCCCTTGCCCTGCAAAGCGTTCAGATACACCGGCAGCGTCGCAGTGAGCGTCTTGCCTTCGCCCGTACGCATCTCGGCGATCTTGCCCTGGTGCAGCGCGATGCCGCCGGCAAGCTGGACGTCGAAGTGACGCATCTTCAGGACGCGCTTGGAGCCTTCGCGCACGACGGCGAACGCTTCGGGCAACAGGTCGTCGAGCGACTCACCCTTTGCGACGCGCGCGCGGAACTCGTCGGTCTTGGCGCGCAGTTGCGTGTCGTCAAGCTTCTCCATCTGCGGCTCGAGGCCATTGATGCGTTCGACGATCTTGCGGTATTGCTTGAGCAACCGGTCGTTGCGCGAACCGAAGATCTGGGTGAGGATGTTCTTGGACATGGGCGGTGGACGCGACGCTGATTGCCGCGTCCCGGCGGTGATGTGTTTTCCCAGGAAGTGGGGCCTCGGCGGGCCAAACCAATAGCCCGGCGCGGCGAAGTGCAGGATTTTACCTGTGGGCGACCTTCGCGGCGGGCACGTGGCTGCCTGCCGAGAGGAACTTCTGGGGGTCTTGCGGCACGCCTTGGACCAGCACTTCGAAATGCAGGTGCGGGCCGGTAGAGCGGCCTGTGGTGCCGACTTCGGCGATCTTCTGGCCGCGCTTGACCACATCGCCCAATTTCACGAACACCTTCGACGCATGCGCGTAACGCGTAACGAGGCCGTTGCCGTGATCGATCTCGACCATGTTCCCATACGCGGGATGCAACTCCTGCGTGACGACCACTCCGCCCGCTGCGGCGAGGATGGGCGTGCCGGGAGGGGCTTCGAAGTCGAGACCGGTGTGAAGCGCGGAGCGGCCGGTGAAGGGATCGATGCGCCAACCAAAAGCCGAGCCGAGCGGCGCGCCCGACACCGGTTGCTGGGTGGGCAGCATCATGCCGCGGATCTTCTGGTCGATCAGGCGCGACTCGAGGACCGTGAGCAGGTCGACCTGCTGCCCGCTGGCCTGGTCGAGCTGCGAAAGCGTGGCTTGCAGCTCCTCCATCGTGAGCGGCCGCGCATCGACGAGCGCACCGCCCTGCCCTGCGGGATGGCGGAAATCCGCGATGTTCACGCCCGCGAGGCCGGACACCCGTTCGCCGAGCGCATCAAGCAGCATGAGCTTCGCCTGCATGGCACCGAGCTTGCGCGCCATCGCATCGAGGTTCTCGCGCATGAAGCGATCACGCTGTTCAAATTCATCCTTGACGACCAGCTTGAGGACGTTGCCGACGATGGGCCAGCCTTCGCGCGCGCCCTTGACGAAGACCCAGTGGTACAAGCCCGCCGCACACAACATGAGCACGAGCGAAAGCGCAAGCACTGCGCCGACGAGTTGCAATCCGCTCAGGTGCACCGCGCGACTTCTGGCCAGCGAAGCATCCGTGATAATGAAATGCACTGCGCTATCCCCTCATGACGACGCCTGCCCCGACCCGACGCTTTGTGCCTATCCTCGAAGCGGCCGAGGATGCACCGACACTTGCGCGGCTCGCGCAGCTCGCACGCGAATCGCGCGAGCGACTTGAGGCTGTCGAATTCCTGATTCCGGTTTCGCTGCGGTCCGCCGTGCATGCCGGCCCGATCGAGGGCGACGGCTGGTGCCTGCTGGTGGAAGGCAACGCCGCGGCGGCGAAGCTGAGGCAGGTTCTGCCTGCTCTGACTGCTGAGCTTCAGCGCCGGGGTGCGCAGGTTAACTCAATTCGGGTGAAGGTCCAAATTCCAGGTAGGAGTTTGTAAACCGCCGCTTTTTAGCTGCCGGCGTCGCTCGGCTGCGGCGTGGGCAGCCCGCGATACGGCATCGGGCCGCCTTCCAGAGCATTCTCGACGGGACGCAAGTTGTCGCCGATGTCCCTGAGCTGCTTCATCTGAGCGATCCGCAGGTCGCGGCTTTTCTCGGAAGCGAGCTTCACGCGAATGGCTTCGGCCTGCGCGCGAAGCTGGTCGGCTTCGGCCTGGAGGGCCTGCTTGTCTTGGGCGCTGTGCTGGACCGGATGTTCCGGCCGCGCGCTCACGTGATCGAGCCACTCGCCATGGTCCCAGTAATCGGGGTTCGCGCAACCCGCCAGCAGCATGCCGGCGAAACAGAAAGTGAGGGTGGATTTCATGAAAGTCCCACGAACTGGTAAATGGTGCCGATTGTCGGATTCGAACTGACGACCTACCGCTTACAAGGCGGTTGCTCTACCCCTGAGCTAAATCGGCGGATGCGCGAGGATTCTAGGCGTGGACGGCGGTGAACTCGTGATGCGCGTCACTTCACGCGTTTCAACGCGGGACGCGGGCCGCTGGGTGGACGCGGCGGCTCTTCGTCGCTGTTCGCGCCTTCGCCCGATTCGGGATTGACGAGCTGGACGATCTTGTTTTCTTCGTCATGACTGCCTGCTGCGGGAACGCTCGACAGGGGCGAGGGCCTCGCGGGAGGAGCCGGTTCCTGCGCGCTGCCCTGCACCGGCACGGGAAAAGCCATGCCCTGTCCGTTCTCGCGTGCGTAGATCGCGATCACGCGGTTCACCGGCACCATGATCTCGCGTGCCGTGCCCGCGAAGCGCGCCTTGAACTCGATGAAGTCGTTGCCGAGCTTGAGCGACGACGTCGCGTCGAAGCTGATGTTCAGCACGATCTCGCCGTTCTTCACGTATTCGCGCGGGACCTGGACGGTGTCGTCCACAAGAACGGCGACGTAGGGAGTGAGCCCGTTGTCCGTGCACCAGTCGTAGAGGGCACGGATCAGGTACGGTCGGGTCGAAGTCGATTCCAGCGCGTTCATCTATGAGCGCAGTTTACTTGCGCATCACCTTCTCGGAGGGCGTGAGCGCCTCGATGTAGGCAGGTCGCGAGAAGATGCGCTCGGCATACTTCAGGAGCGGCGCCGCGTTCTTCGAGAGCTCGATGCCATAGTAGTCCAGGCGCCACAGCAGCGGCGCGATCGCGACGTCGAGCATCGAGAAATTCTCGCCGAGCATGTACTTGTTCTTGAGGAACACCGGAGCGAGTTGCGTGAGGCGATCGCGAATGTGCGAGCGCGCTTTTTCCAGCGCCTTCTCGTTCGACTTCGCGGCTCGCGATTCGAGCGTGCTCACGTGCACGAACAATTCCTTCTCGAAGTTGAGCAGGAAAAGGCGCACGCGCGCGCGATCCACAGGGTCCCCGGGCATGAGCTGCGGATGCGGGAAGCGCTCGTCGATGTACTCGTTGATGATGTTCGACTCGTACAGGATCAGGTCTCGTTCGACGAGGATCGGCACCTGCCCGTACGGGTTCATCACGTTGATGTCCTCGGGCTTGTTGTAGAGGTCGACGTCGCGAATCTCGAAGTCCATGCCCTTTTCGAACAGCACGAAGCGGCAGCGGTGGGAGAAAGGGCAGGTGGTTCCGGAGTACAGGACCATCATGATGTTGGTTCCTTCAAAAAAACAAAAACGCGGTCCGTGCCAGGCCGGACGCGCGTTCTTTCACATTGGGGTTACTTTACGTCTTTCCAGTACGCGGCGTTCAGCCGCCACGTAAGGGCCGTCAAGAGCACGAGAAAAAGCATCACCCACACGCCGACGCGCACGCGCGTGCTCTGCGCGGGCTCGCCCATCCACTGCAGGTAATTCACGAGGTCGCCCACGGCCTTGTCGTACTCGACCGAGGTCATCGTCCCGGGCGTCAACTGCTTCCAGCCGACCAGCACCTTTTCCTTTTCGCCGTGGATCTCGCGCTCTTCGTACACGGGCTCGCGGTCGCCCTGCAGTTGCCACAGCACGTGCGGCATGCCGACATTGGGGAACACGAGGTTGTTCCAGCCCGTCGGTCGCGTCGGGTCGCGGTAGAACGTGCGAAGGTAGGTGTAGAGGTAATCGGCGCCCGTGCCGCCATGACCGGCGCGCGAGCGCGCGATCAGCGTGAGGTCGGGCGGATTCGCGCCGAACCAGTCCTTGGCCTGCTTGGGGTCGATCGCTGACTTCATCGTGTCGCCGACCTTGAGGTCGCCGAACAAAAGGTTGTCCTTGATCTGCTGTTCCGTCAGGCCGATGTCGCGCAGACGGTTGTAGCGCATGAACGCGGCAGAGTGGCAGTTCAGGCAGTAATTGACGAACAGCTTCGCACCGTTTTGCAGCGAGCCGAGGTCGTTCATCGTGTTGGGCGCCTGGTCCCAATGTGCGGAGGCTTCCTGGGCAGCGGCGCCCGTCACGAAACCGACAGCCGCTACGAGCGCGAGGAGGATTTTCTTCATCGTTGTTGCTCCGCTCAGTGGGCCACGAAGTTGATGCGTTCGGGCACCGGCTTGAATTCGCCCAGGCGCGTCCACCATGGCATCAGCAGGAAAAAGCCGAAGTAAAACAGCGTGCCGACCTGCGAGATCAGCTGGCCGCTGGGCGACGGCGGCTGCGTGCCGAGATAGGCAAGCACGACGAAGACGAGGACGAAGACGGCGTATACCGCTTTGTGCCAGCCCGGACGATAGCGGATCGACTTGACCGGGCTCGAATCCAGCCAGGGCAGGAAGAACAGGATGATGACCGCGCCGCCCATCACGAGGACGCCCCAGAACTTCGGGTCTATGCCGTCCACGCCGATGGAGTCGAACGCGCCGAACAGCCAGAGGAACACGAGCGCGATGACGGCCAGGACGACCTTGGTGACCGCCGATGCGCGCGTCTTCACGAAGACCCAGGCGACCGTGAGCACGAGGATCGCCGAGAGCGCATACATCATCTGCGTCGTGATCGCGCGCAGCATCGAGTAGAACGGCGTGAAGTACCACACCGGCGCGATGTGCGGCGGTGTCTTCAGCGGATTGGCCGGGATGAAGTTGTTGTACTCGAGGAAATAGCCGCCGCCTTCGGGGGCGAAGAAGATGATCGCCGAGAACACCAGCAGGAACACGCTCACTCCGAAGATGTCGTGAACCGTGTAGTACGGGTGGAAAGGGATGCCGTCGACCGGGTGGCCGTTCGCATCTTTCGGGCCGGCCTTGATTTCGACGCCGTCCGGGTTGTTCGAGCCGACGTCGTGCAGCGCGAGCAAATGCGCGACCACGAGGCCGATGAGCACCAGCGGCACTGCGATGACGTGGAAGGAGAAGAAGCGGTTCAGCGTCGCGTCGCCGACCACGAAGTCACCGCGAATCCAGGTGGACAGGTCCGGGCCGATGAACGGGATGGCGGAGAACAGGTTGATGATCACCTGCGCGCCCCAGTAGGACATCTGGCCCCAGGGCAGCAGGTAGCCCATGAATGCTTCGGCCATCAGCACGAGGAAGATCGCGCAGCCGAAGATCCACACGAGCTCGCGCGGTTTGCGGAAGCTGCCGTAGATGAGGCCGCGGTACATGTGCAGGTACACGACGATGAAGAACGCCGAGGCGCCCGTCGAGTGCATGTAGCGGATCAACCAGCCCCAGGGCACGTCGCGCATGATGTACTCGACGGACTCGAACGCCTTGGCGGCATCCGGCTTGAAGTGCATCACGAGGAAGATGCCGGTGAGGATCTGGATGACCAGCACCAGCATGGCGAGCGAGCCGAAGAAATACCAGAAGTTGAAGTTCTTCGGAGCGTAGTACTCCGACATGTGCTTCTTGTATTCGTAGAACGCCGTCGGGAAACGGTTCTCGAACCAGTTCGTGAGCTTCGCCGCCCTGCTGGCGTTCGGGGAGATTTCCTTGAATTCAGCCATGTGCCGTCACCTCAAGCCTTCTTGTCTTCGCCGATGAGAATCCTCGTGTCCGACACGTACATGTGCGGCGGCACCTCGAGGTTGTCGGGCGCAGGCTTGTTCTTGAATACGCGCCCGGCCAGATCGAACGTGGAGCCGTGACAGGGGCAAAGGAAGCCGCCTGGCCAGTCGTCCGGCAGCGAAGGCTGCGGGCCGGGCGTGAACTTGTCGCCGGGTGAGCACCCCAGGTGCGTGCAGATGCCCACGACCACGAGGTACTCGGGCTTGATCGAGCGGGCCTCGTTGCGCGCATACGCGGGCGTGAGTTCGTCGGGCTTGCGCTTCGATTGCGGATCGGCGAGTTCGGCATCGTGCTTAGGAAGCGCCGAGACTTCCTCGGGCGTGCGGCGCACGATCCACACTGGCTTGCCGCGCCACTCGACCGTCATCTTTTCGCCGGGCTTGAGCGCGGAGATGTCTGCTTCCACCGGCGCGCCGGCGGCTTTCGCTCGCTCGGAAGGCTCGAAGCTGCGCACGAAGGGAACGGCCGTGAAGGCGGCGCCGACAGCACCGACGCAGCTGGACGCGATCAGCCAGGTTCTCTTGGCCGGGTCCATGGGGGTGTCACTCATGGAAGGTCCTCAATCGAAATGTTGGGAGATGTGGGAATTTTTGTGATGGCTTGTCAGGGTCAACCGGCGATTGTATCTGAGCGCCTTCAGCCGATTCAACGCGACAGCGCTTGCGTCTGATGTGATTGGCCGCATACTTCGGGCGTCAACAGGAGGACGAACGCATGGGCATGCTCAAGGAGTTTCGCGACTTCGCCGTCAAGGGCAACGTGGTCGATCTCGCGGTCGGCGTCATCATCGGCGCCGCGTTTTCGAAGATCGTCGACTCGTTCGTCGGCGACGTCATCATGCCGCTCGTGGGGCGTGCAGTCGGCTCGCTGGATTTCTCGAATCTCTTCGTCGTGCTCGGGCCCGTTCCAGCGGGCGTGGGCCACACGCTAGCCGATCTGAAGAAGGCCGGTGTTCCCGTCCTCGCCTATGGCAGCTTCATCACCATCGTGGTGAATTTCCTCATCCTTGCCTTCATCATTTTCATGATGGTGCGCGTGATCAACCACCTGCGCCGAAAGCAAGAGGAAGAAAAGAAGACCGCGGCCGCCGAGCCCGCGCCGCCGCCGGAGGACGTGCAACTGCTGCGCGAAATTCGCGACGAACTCAGGACCCAGCGGATAGTGTCCTAGCCACGCGTATCGCTTCGACGAGGCTCATCTCGTCGGCGCCGCCGGTGCCCGCTATGTCGAACGCGGTGCCGTGATCGGGGCTCGTGCGCACGAGCGGCAGCCCCAGCGTGACGTTCACGCCCTTTTCGACGCCCAGATATTTAACGGGGATCAAACCCTGGTCGTGATACATCGCGACCACGGCGTCGAACTCGCCGCGGCGCGCTCGCATGAAGATCGTGTCGGGCGCGAATGGACCGGTGGCATCGACACCTTCCGCTCGCGCCACGGCGATCGCGGGCGTGATCACTTCGATTTCTTCGCGCCCGAACAAACCCGCTTCACCGGCGTGCGGATTCAAACCTGCGACGCCGATGCGCGGCACACGCCCCAACGCACGCGACAGTGACTCATGTGTGATCCGCAAAGTGTCCAGCACGTTGGCTACGGTCACCGCATCGACCGCGTCACGAAGCGAGATGTGGATGCTCACGAGCACTGTGCGCAGCTCGTCGTTCGCCAGCATCATGCGCACCGGCACTTCAGCGACTGGCTTGCCAAGAAACGATGCCGCTTCCGATTGCAGCAACTCGGTGTGACCGGGGAACGCGATGCCTGCGGCGGCAAGCGCCTCCTTGTGCAGCGGCGCTGTCACCATCGCCGCGATCTCGCCGCGAAGCGCCGCACGTGCGGCCCACACGACGCAGTCCGCGGCTGCGCGTCCGGCGCTCGCATCGACTTGGCCCCATCGCGGCAAAGGATCGAGTTTGGTCACCGGCAACACCGGAACGCAATGCGGCGGCATCACGAGTGCCTCGTGCGCGTGCTGGATCACCGCGAGCGGCACGGTCGCATTCGCACCGCGCCGCATCGCCTCGATATCGCCGGCGACGAAACAATGGCGCGTGTCGATCGCGTGATGTCGAAATGCTTTCGCGATGATCTCGGGCCCGATGCCGGCGGCATCGCCCATCGTGATCGCGATCGGTCGGGTCGTCATGCGGCGATTGTCGGTCACGCGGGTCTAAACTCCGCCCATGCGTCGCTTCTGGCTCCTCTTCTCGCAATCGGTCACGGTCCTGCTGGCGGCGTATTTCGTCGTCGCCACGCTCAAGCCCGAATGGATCGGACACAAGGCACTGGGCTCCGGTCCCGGCGTGTCGATCGTCGAGGCGCCTTCGGTGCCGACGACCGTGGCAGGTCCACCGCCAGCGGGAAGCTTGCGCGCCGCGGCGAAGATCGCATCGGCGGCGGTCGTGAGCATCAACACGCTCAAAGCACCGCAGGGCAATCCCCAGCAGTCGGACCCGTGGTACCGGTTTTTCTTCGGCGAGCAGGGCAACGAACCTGTGGCGGGCCTGGGCAGCGGCGTGATCGTCACCGCCGACGGCTACATCCTGACCAACAACCACGTCGTCGAAGGCGCAGACGAGATCGAGGTCGTGCTGAACGACAGCCGGAAGGTGCGCGGCAAGGTGATCGGCACCGACCCGGACACGGACCTCGCCATCCTCAAGGTTTCGCTCGACCGCCTACCCGTCATCGCCTTGGGCAACTCGGACGCGCTGCAGGTCGGCGACCAGGTGCTCGCCGTCGGAAACCCGTTCGGCGTTGGCCAGACGGTGACCAGCGGCATCGTCAGCGCACTCGGACGCAACCAGCTGGGTATCAACACGTTCGAGAACTTCATCCAGACCGACGCCGCCATCAACCCCGGCAATTCGGGCGGCGCACTCGTCGACGTGAACGGCGCGCTCATGGGCATCAACACCGCGATCTATTCGCGCACGGGAGGCAGCATGGGCATCGGCTTCGCCATTCCGTCAAAGACAGCGAAGCAGGTGCTTGAAAGCATCGTCAAGGAAGGCACAGTCAAGCGCGGCTGGATCGGCGTCGAGCCGGCGGACCTTTCACCCGAACTCATGGAGACGTTCGGCGTCAAGGCGAAAGCCGGCGTGTTGATCACGGGCGTGCTGCAAAACGGCCCGGCCGCGCAGGCCGGCATCCGTCCGGGCGATGTCATCGTGCAGGTGGCCGACACACCGGTGGAAAACGTCTCGCAATTGCTCACCGACGTCGCGGCGCTGAAGCCCGGCCAGCCCGCGAAGTTCCGCGTCCAAAGACGCGAAGATGCGGTCGATCTCACGGTGACACCCGGCCTGCGGCCGAAGGTGCGCAACGGCCAGCAGCGATAGGGCCGGCTGCTTCGCTCGCTACTTGGTGACAGGCGTCGAGGCCGATTCTTCCGGCGGCTGCGTCTTCTTGATGAAGATGCGCGCGGCCCACAGGCCCACTTCGTAGAGCAGGATCATCGGAATCGCGAGCGCAAGCTGCGACACGACGTCCGGCGGCGTGATGACGGCAGCGACGATGAAGGCCACGACGATGAAGTAGCCCCGCCATTCGCGCAGCTTGTCGACCGAAACGAACCCCATGCGTGCCAGCACGACGACGACGATAGGCACCTCGAACGCGGAGCCGAAGGCGAGGAACATCGTCAAGACGAAACTGAGGTACGCCTCGATGTCAGGCGCAGCCGTGATGCTCTTGGGCGCGAAGCTCTGGATGAAGTGGAAGACGCGGCCGAAGACGAAGAAATAGCAGAACGCCACGCCGCAGAAAAACAGGGCCGTGCTCGAGATGACGAGCGGCAGCACGAGCTTCTTCTCGTGCGAATAAAGCCCCGGTGCGATGAACGCCCACACCTGGTACAGCACATACGGCAGCGCCACCAGGAAGGACGTCATCAGCAGGATCTTGAGCGGCACGAGGAAAGGCGAGATCACCGACGTGGCGATCAGGTGCGCGCCTTGCGGCAGGCTCGCCACCAAAGGCGCGGCAAGCACGTCGTAAAGCCTCGCCGGGCCGGGATAGATGAACAGCACTGCGCTCACGACCAGCACCGCCACCATGGCGCGAATCAGCCGATCGCGCAGTTCGATCAGGTGGGCGACGAAGGGCTGCTCGGTCCCCGCGAGCTCGTCTTCGGGATCGGCCATGTTGTTCTTCTACTGGTATTTCTGCGGACGATAGCGCGCCACGCGCGCGGCGCCCGACAGGGCCTTGGTACGGACGCCATTGCGGGCCTTGTACCACTGGGGTGTTGCGCCCTGTTTCAGGCGCCATTTCTTCTTCGGATTTCGGTACTCGGGGTACGCGATGGCCGGCGCTTCGGATGAGGCTGACGCAATGTCCGCCGCGTCGTTCAGCTCGCGCTCGATGTCGCGTACGCCGCTGGTGATCGATGTTTCGACGTCTCGCGCTGCCGTCTCGACGTCCCGCTTCATCTTCTGCAGTTCCTCGAGCTCGATCGAGCGATTGACCTCGGCCTTCACGTCGTTGACGTAGCGCTGGGCCTTGCCGAGCAGGGCGCCGACGGTGCGCGCCACCCTCGGGAGCTTTTCCGGCCCGATCACGATCAGCGCCACGGCGCCGATCACCATCATCTTTTCGATGCCGAGGTCGAGCACGCCTTACGAGCGATTCTTCGCTTCGACGTCGATCGTGTGGTCGGCCGCCGGCTGCTGCGTCGAGGTGACTTGCTGCTGGCTTTGCGGGGGCACCGGCGTCTCGGGCGTCTGGCCGTCACGCAAACCGTCCTTGAAACCCTTGACGGCGCCGCCGAGGTCGCTGCCCATGTTCTTCAGCTTCTTCGTGCCGAACACGAGCACGACGATCAGAAGCACGATCAGCCAATGCCAAATGGAAAACGAACCCATGGATATCTCCTAACACTGGGTGGATTTTAAACTTCAGCCCCGTTTCCAAGGGCGCGGACCGCCGAAGACGTGCATGTGGAGGTGATGAACCTCCTGGCCGCCGTCGTCGCCCGTGTTGACCACCATCCGGAACCCGCCTTGCGGATACGGCCGGCAGCCTTCCCTTGCGGCAAGCAAGGGAGCCAGGGTCATCATGCGACCGAGCAGGCCGGCATGACGTTCCTCCACTTGAGCCATGGAAGGGATGTGCTCCTTGGGCACCATGAGGAAATGCACGGGCGCCCAGGGATTGATATCGTGGAAGACGAGCAGTTCCTCATCCTCATGAACTTTTTTCGAGGGAATTTTTCCCTCGACGATCTTGCAAAAGAGGCAGTTGGGGTCGTGTTGCATGAGCTTCCAGCGATGATTTCAGCGCGGCGGCTGGCCGTCGTTGAAGCGCAGCCAGCCGCGCACGCACCGGTAGATGTACCAGATCCCGATGATCCCGTACGCGAACCAGCCGGGGAAGATGAACAGCAGCCACAGCGGCCCGGTGACCACCAGCCACAGCATGGTCCACCAGAAAGTGGAGATCATGTAGTTGTGGTGGCTCACGTAGATCGCGTCGTGCTCGTCGCCGCGCTTGATGTAGTTGATGACCAGCGCGATCGCCGCGAGCGACCACATCGTGAACGGCGCCACGACGTGCAAGCCGTACAGCACATTCATCGTGCTGCGGTCGCCGGGCGTCTTGGTTTCGAACTGGGCGTAATCCGTTTCGGCCATTGCTTCAGTGCCCTCGCGCTTCGCGTTGCTTTGCCTTGCGCAGCGCCTTTTCCTCGATGCCGCTCGTTCCCGCGCGGCGCTCGAGCTCCGCGATGACGTCGGCTGGCGCAAGGCCGTAGCGGGCGAGCGCGATCATGCAGTGGAACCAGAGATCCGCCACTTCGGAGACGAGCTTCGCTGCGTCGCCGCCGTGGTCCGCGTCCTTCGCAGCCATGACGACTTCGGTGGCTTCCTCGCCGACCTTCTTGAGCACTGCATCCGAGCCTTGCGAGAGAAGCCGCGCAACATAGCTCTTCTCCGGATCGTCGCCCTTGCGGCTTTCGATCACGGCTGCGAGCTTCGCCAACGAATCGTTCGAATTCACTTCGTTCTTCACTTGTAGATGGTCTTCGGGTCTTTCAAGACCGGCTCGACCGTTTGCCAGGCGCCGTCCTTGTACAACTGGAAGAAACAGCTGTGGCGGCCCGTGTGGCAGGCGATCGATGGGTCGTGCCCGTGCTGAGTCACCTTCAGCAGGACGACGTCGTTGTCGCAATCGAGCCGGATCTCGTGCACTTCCTGCACATGGCCCGATTCTTCGCCCTTGAACCAGAGCTTGCCGCGCGAACGGCTGTGGTACACGGCACGCCCCGTCTCAGCCGTGAGGCGCAGCGCCTCGCGATCCATCCACGCGAACATGAGCACGTCGCCCGTCGATCGCTCCTGCGCGATCACGGGCACGAGACCTTGCGAGTCCCACTTGACGTCGTCGAGCCAGTTCATTCAGCGCCTATTGTGGCGCATGCGGCTTGCTCACATGCGCATGGGGATGCCGCGGCTGGACATCCGTGCCTTCGCCTGGCCCACCGTGTATTCGCCATAGTGGAAGATGCTGGCGGCCAGCACTGCATCGGCACCGCCTTTCTGGATGCCATCGACGAGATGCTCCAGATTGCCCACGCCGCCCGATGCGATGACCGGCACCGGCACGGCGTCGCTCACGGCGCGCGTGAGTTCGAGATCGAAGCCCGTCTTCGTGCCGTCTCGGTCCATGCTCGTCAGAAGGATCTCGCCGGCGCCGCGCTTGGTCATTTCAGTTGCCCAATTGACTGCGTCGAGCCCGGTGTTGCGGCGGCCTCCGTGGCTGTAGACGTCCCAACCCGGGCCGCGCGCCCTTTCGTCATCGCCGGTGCGGCGCTTGGCATCGATCGCCACGACGATGCACTGCGCGCCGTATTTGTCGGACGCCGCGTTGATCACTTCGGGATTCGCGATCGCCGCGGAGTTGAAGCTCGTCTTGTCTGCGCCCGCATTGAGCAATCGGCGAACGTCTTCGACCGTGCGCACGCCACCGCCGACGGTGAGCGGAATGAACACCTGCGCCGCCACGTCTTCGATGATGTGAAGGATCAGGTCGCGCCCGTCGCTCGTCGCGGTGATGTCGAGGAACGTGATCTCGTCGGCGCCTTGTTCGTTGTAGCGCGCGGCGATCTCCACCGGATCGCCGGCGTCGCGCAGTTCGACGAAGTTCACGCCCTTGACGACGCGGCCGCCCGTGACGTCCAGGCACGGGATGATTCTCTTTGCGAGCATGGGATCAGGCCCCCAGTTCGTCGGCGCGGGCCTGCGCCTTGACGAAATCGAGGTCGCCGGAATAGATGGCGCGTCCGCAGATCACCGCTTCGATGCCTTCGTCCTCGACGGCGCACAGCTTCTCGATGTCGGGGATGCCCGCGAGCCCGCCCGAAGCGATCACGGGAATGGTGAGCGACTGCGCGAGTTTCACCGTCGCTTCGACGTTGATGCCTGTGAGCATGCCGTCCCGGCCGATGTCCGTGTACACGATGGATTCCACACCCCAGTCCTCGAACTTGCGCGCGAGGTCGACCACTTCATGGCCCGTGAGCTTGCTCCACCCGTCGGTGGCCACCTTGCCCTCCTTGGCATCGAGGCCCACGATGATGTGACCGCCGAACGCCGTGCAGGCGTCCTTCAGGAAGCCGGGGTTCTTCACGGCGGCCGTGCCGATGATCACGTAGCGCAGGCCGCCATCGATGTATCTTTCGATCGTGTCCAGATCGCGGATGCCACCGCCCAGCTGCACGGGGATGTCGTCACCGACCGCCTTGAGGATGGACCTCACCGCCGCGAAGTTCTGCGGCTTGCCCGCAAACGCGCCGTTCAGGTCGACGAGGTGCAATCGCCTCGCGCCCTTTTCGAGCCAATGGCGCGCCATGGCGGCGGGGTCTTCGCCGAACGTCGTTGCTTTCGCCATGTCGCCTTGCTGCAGGCGCACGCAATGTCCGTCTTTGAGGTCGATGGCGGGAATCAGAAGCATAGGAGGTAGGCGCGGCGAATTGCCGGCTTGATGCGGCAGGCGCGCTCAGGGATTCCAGTGGAGGAAGTTTCTATAAAGGGCCAGGCCTTGGTCCGCGCTTTTCTCGGGGTGGAACTGTGTCGCGAAAATATTATCGCGGGCGATGGCCGCGGTAAAGCGAACACCATAGTCGGCCTCGCCCACGCTGTGGCGCGCATCCGACGGGCGAGCATAGAAACTGTGCACGAAATAGAAGTAGCTGCCGTCGGGCACACCGGCCCACAGGGCGTGAGGCTGTGACTGGACGACGCGGTTCCAGCCCATTTGCGGCACCTTGTAGCGGCTGCCATCGGGCTGGAGTTGACCCGCCAGGTCGAACTTCAGGACTTCGCCGTGGACCAGGCCCAGGCCGTCGGTGGGCCCTTCGCTGCTTCGATCCAGCATCATCTGCATGCCGACGCACACGCCCATCAGCGGCTTGCCGGCCGCGCCCTCGAGCACGGATTCCATCAGGCCCGATTCGCGGAATTCGCGCATGCAGTCGGGCATGGCGCCTTGGCCGGGCAGCACGATGCGCTCGGCGGCGCGCACGACCTCCGGGCGCTGCGTGACGATCACCTCGTAGCCCGTGCCCTGCGCGACATGGCGGACCGCGTTCGACACCGAACGCAGGTTGCCCATCCCGTAATCGACGACCGCGACCGTCTTCATGCGAAAAGGATCAGAGCGATCCCTTCGTGGAAGGAATGGTGCCTGCGCTGCGCGGATCGAGCTCCACGGCCGCGCGCAAAGCACGCGCAAAGGCCTTGAATACCGTTTCGCACTGGTGGTGAGCGTTCTCGCCGCGCAGGTTGTCGATGTGCAGCGTGACGAACGCATGGTTCACGAAGCCCTGGAAGAACTCGTGCGCAAGCTGCGTGTCGAAGTTGCCGATGATGCCGCTCTTGAACGGAACGTTCATCACCAGGCCCGGGCGCCCGGAGAAATCGATCACTACGCGAGACAGCGCTTCGTCCAGGGGCACGTAGGCGTGGCCGTAACGGCGGATGCCCTTCTTGTCGCCGATCGCCTTGGCAACGGCCTGGCCGATCGCAATGCCGACGTCTTCGACGGTGTGGTGGCCGTCGATGTGCAAGTCGCCCTTGGCCTGCACGTCGAGATCGATGAGCCCGTGCCGCGCGATCTGGTCGAGCATGTGGTCGAAGAAGCCAATGCCCGTCGACAGGTTGGCTTTGCCGGTGCCGTCCAGGTTCACGCGGACGGCGATCTGCGTCTCGGCGGTGTTGCGGGTGATATCGGCAGTGCGGTTCATAAGGAAGCTTGCAGGCCTTCGAGCAGGCGCGTGTTCTCGTCGTGCGTTCCGACGGTCAGGCGCAGGCAATTGGCCAGCAATGGGTGCATTTTAGAAACGTTCTTGACGAGCACGCCATGCGCCTTCAGGCCTTCGAAAGTCCTCGTGGCATCGGGCACCCGCGCGAGGATCATGTTGGCATCGCTGGGCCAGGTCTTCACGCCGGGCATTTCGCGCAGCGCTTGCTGAACGCGTTCGCGCTGCGCCTTGATGTCCTTCGCCTGTGCGGCAAAGATTTCAGCATGCTCGAGCGCGAAGAGCGCGCAATGGGAGTTGAGCACACTCACGTTGAACGGCGGGCGCAGCTTTTCGACTTCAGCGGCGATCGCCTTCGGCCCGACGAGATAACCGATGCGCACGCCGGCCAAACCGAATTTGCTCATGGTTCGCATGACGAGCACATGCGACTGCTGCGCCGCGCGCTGCATGTACGAGCGGCTGGCGAAAGGCTGGTAAGCCTCGTCGATCACCACGATGCCGGGCGCTGCCTGCACGATGCGATCGACGACTGCTTCGTCCCAGAGGTTCGCCGATGGGTTGTTCGGATATGCGATGTAGACGATCGAAGGCTTGTGCTTTTCGATCGCGGCGAGCATCGCGGATTCATCCAGCTCGAAGTCCGCCGTGAGCGGAACGCCGACGAAGTTCAGGCCCTGGAGCTGCGCGCTCATCGCATACATGACGAAACCGGGTAGCGGCGCGAGGATGGTTGCGCCCGGCTTGTCGCAGGCCATGGCGAGGAGCGAGATCAATTCGTCGGAGCCGTTGCCAAGCACCATGTCGAAATGCGCCGGCATCCCCGAGTGCGCGATCAGCGCATTCTTCAACGCGATCTGCTCTTCGGCCGGGTAGCGATTGATCGCCACCGCGCCCAGGCGACGCCCCAGCTCCTCTTGCAGCTCGGGAGGCAGCCGATGCGTGTTCTCCATCGTGTCCAGCTTGATGAAGCCTTTGGAGGACTGGACGGCGTAGGCGTGCATCGACTGCACGTCCTGGCGGAAGACTTCGAGGGGTCGTCGTTCGGTCATTTCTTCAGTCTCAATTCGGCTGCGCGCGCGTGCGCCTGCAGGCCTTCGCCGTACGCGAGTTCGGCGGCGATGGCACCGAGCTTCTGCGCGCCGGCTTCGCTCACTTCGATGAGGCTGCTGCGCTTCTGGAAATCGTACACACCCAGCGGGCTCGAAAAGCGCGCCGTGCCGCTCGTGGGCAGCACGTGATTCGGCCCGGCGCAGTAGTCGCCCAGCGACTCGCTCGTGAAGGCGCCCAGGAAGATCGCGCCTGCGTGCTTGAGCAGCTTTTCCCAGCGATGCGGTTCGCGGCTCGCGATTTCGAGATGTTCCGGCGCGATGCGATTGCTGATCTCGCACGACTCTTCCATCGAGCGCGTATGGATCATCGCCCCGCGGCCGGTCATGGACTTTGCAATGATTTCCGCGCGCGGCATCTGCGGCAGAAACTTGTCGATCTCCGCCTGCACGCGGTCGATGTAAGCGGCGTCGGGGCACAGCAGGATCGATTGCGCGAGTTCGTCGTGCTCGGCCTGCGAGAACAAGTCCATCGCCGTCCACTCCGGCGGCGTGCTGCCGTCGGCAAGCACGAGGATTTCGCTCGGCCCGGCGATCATGTCGATCCCGACTTGGCCGAAAACGCGGCGCTTTGCACTCGCCACGTAAGCGTTGCCCGGCCCCGTGATCTTGTCGACACGCGGAATCGTCTGCGTGCCGTACGCCAGCGCCGCAACAGCTTGAGCACCACCGATGGTGAAAGCGCGATGCACGCCGGCGACATACGCAGCGGCGAGAACGAGCGGATTCTTTTCGCCGCGCGGCGTGGGCACGACCATGATGATTTCGCCCACCCCGGCCACGTGCGCCGGAATTGCGTTCATCAGTACCGACGACGGATACGCCGCCTTGCCGCCGGGCACATAGATGCCGACGCGATCGAGCGGTGTGACCTTCTGGCCGAGGAGCGTGCCGTCGGCATCGCGATACGTCCAGCTCTCGCCGCTCGCCTTCTTCTGCGCCTCGTGATACGAGAGCACGCGCGCTGCCGCGGCTTGCAGCGCGTCGCGCTGCTTCGCAGGCAAGCTCTCGAAAGCCGCTTTCAATTCGGCGGGCTTCAGCTCGAGCGCAGCAAGATCCTTCGCATCGACGCCGTCGAAGCGGGCGGTGTATTCGAGCACGGCCGCGTCCCCGCGCGAGCGCACGTCGCCGATGATTTCGGCCACACGCTCTTCGATGCCGGAATCGGTTTCGGCCGACCAGTGCAAACGCTCGGCGAATTTCTTCTCGAAGCCGGCGTCGGCAGTGGCCAGGCGCAGCGGAGCGGCTTTCATGCCTGCTTTCCGATCGCGCCCGCAAAGGCGTCGATCACGCTGCGTATCGTGTCCTGCTTGAGCTTGAGCGCCGCCTGGTTCACGACCAGCCGCGAGCTGATGTCCATGATGCGCTCGACCTCGACGAGATTGTTCGCCTTCAGCGTGTTGCCGGTGGAGACGAGATCGACGATTGCATCCGCAAGACCCGTGAGCGGCGCCAGCTCCATGCTGCCGTAGAGCTTGATGAGGTCCACGTGCACGCCTTTGGCCGCGAAGAAATCGCGCGAGATGTTCACGTACTTGGTCGCCACCTTCAGTCGCGAGCCCTGCTTCACGGCGCTGGCGTAATCGAAATCGGATCGCACGGCGACACTCACGCGGCATTTTGCGATCTGCAGGTCCAGCGGTTGGTACAGGCCCGTGCCGCCGCCCCACCCTGCGTTGTGTTCGATGAGCGTGTCCAAACCCGTGACGCCCAGGTCGGCGCCGCCGTACTGCACATACGTCGGCACGTCGCTGGCGCGCACGATCACCACGCGCACATCCGGGCGGCTGGTGGCGAGGATCAGTTTGCGCGATTTCTCGGGGTCTTCGAGCACTTCGATCCCTGCCGCTTTCAACAGCGGCATCGTTTCGTCGAAGATGCGTCCCTTCGAGAGGGCCAGAGTGAGCGCCATCACTTGATCCGTTCGATGTCCGCGCCGACGGCACGCAGCTTGGCCTCCATCGCTTCGTAGCCGCGGTCGAGGTGGTAAACGCGGTCGATCTGCGTTTCGCCCTCGGCGACGAGGCCCGCAATGACGAGCGAAGCGGATGCGCGCAGGTCGGTCGCCATCACGTTTGCACCTGACAGGCGTTCGACGCCTTCGATGATCGCGAACTTGCCGTCGACCTCGATCTTTGCGCCGAGCCGCACGAGCTCGTTCACGTGCATGAAGCGGTTCTCGAAGATTGTCTCGGTGACCTTCGACGGACCTTCGGCAATTGCGTTCAGGGTCATGAACTGCGCCTGCATGTCCGTCGGAAAGCCCGGGTACTCTGTCGTACGAAAACTTTGCGCGTGCAGCCGCCCACGCGATCGCACGCGGATGCCGTCCTCGGCCGAAATGATGTCCGCACCGGCGTCGCGCAGTTTGTCGATCACGGCCTCGAGGTGATCGGCCCTCGCGCCTTGCAGGAGCACATCACCGCCCGTCGATGCGACGGCGCACAGGAAGGTGCCCGCCTCGATGCGATCCGATACAACGCGATGCGCGCAGCCGTGCAGCTTGGCGACGCCGTGGATCGTGATGCGGCTTGTGCCGTGGCCTTCGATCCTCGCGCCCATCTTGATCAGCATTTCGGCGAGGTCGGTGATCTCAGGCTCCTGCGCCGCGTTCTCGAGCAGCGTTTCTCCATCGGCGAGCGCCGCGGCCATCATGAAATTCTCGGTGCCGGTGACCGTGACCATGTCCGTGCGGATGCTCGCGCCATGCAGCCGCTCGCGGCCCTTGGGGAGCTTCGCGATCATGTAGCCGTGCTCCACCAAGATCTCGGCGCCCATCTGCTGCAGGCCCTTGATGTGCTGGTCCACCGGACGCGAGCCGATCGCGCAGCCGCCGGGCAGAGACACGGTGGCTTCGCCAAACCGCGCGAGAAGCGGCCCGAGAGCGAGCACCGAAGCGCGCATGGTTTTCACGAGCTCGTAGGGCGCCTCCGGGAAATGCAGCGGTGCGGCATCGATGCGCACGCGGTTCTCGTCACGCTCAACCTGCACGCCCATGTTCTTGATGAGCGCGACCATCGTCGCGACGTCCTGCAGTCGCGGCACGTTCTCGAGCACGACGGGCTCGTCGGTCAGAAGCGCAGCGCATATCTCGGGCAAAGCGGCATTCTTGGCGCCGGAAATCCGGACCTCGCCACGGAGCTCACGGCCCCCGCGAATCAGCAGTTTGTCCATGTCGGTTCAGTGTGGCGTGTTGGCCCACTCGGCGGGCGTGTAGGTTCGCATCGACAGCGCGTGGACCTCGTCAGTTCGCATTCTCTCACCCAGCGTTGCGTACACGCGCTGGTGTCGCTGGATCGGCCGCTTGCCCTCGAAGTCGCTGGAGACGATGACGGCGTCCCAGTGGCGGCCGTCGCCGGCCACTTCCACGTGCTCGCAAGCCATGCCCGCCGCGATGATCGATTGGAGTTCTTCGGCTGTCATGCCCGGATTTTGTAGCCGATTCGAAGCAAGTGGACAGCGACGCCGCCCACCGCGACGAGCGCGACCCCGACGATGCCCAAACTCAGCCACGGGGACACATCGCTCACGCCGAAAAAGCCGTAGCGAAAACCGTCGATCATGTAGAAGAACGGGTTCAGGTGGCTCACCTGCTGCCAGAACTGCGGCAGTGAATGGATCGAGTAGAACACGCCCGAGAGGAACGTCATCGGCATGATGATGAAGTTCTGGAAGGCGGCCATCTGGTCGAATTTCTCGGCCCACAGGCCCGCGATCAGCCCGAGCGAGCCGAGCATCGCCGAGCCCATCAACGCGAACACGAGAATCCACATGGGCTGCGCGAAACCGGGTTGCCCGAAAAGCACCGTGACGATGAACACGCCCAGGCCGACCATCATGCCGCGCGCCATCGATGCGCCGACGTAAGCCACAAACCAGCTCCAGTGCGACAGGGGCGTGAGCAACAGAAAAACGAGGTTGCCCGTGATCTTGCTTTGCACCAGCGACGACGAACTGTTCGCGAAGGCGTTCTGCAGCACGCTCATCATGACCAGGCCGGGAACGAGGAACGCCTTGTATTCGACAGTGCCGTAGACCTTCACCTGGCCTTGCAGCACATGGCCGAAGATCAGCATGTACATGACCGCCGTAAGCACCGGTGCGGCCACGGTCTGGAAGCCCACCTTCCAGAAGCGCAGCACCTCCTTGTAAAAAAGCGTCTCCCAGCCTTTCATGTCGCAGCCCTCGCCTTGCCGCTCATCACATCGATGAAGACGTCCTCGAGGTCGGCCTTGCGGATCTCGACGTCTTCGACGCGCAATCCGGCTTCGCGAATCTGCGTCAAATACTGTTCGATCTCGTGCGCGTCGTGCGCGGGCAACTGCACGATGCGCCCGGTGACCCGCGCCTTGTCGGCAAACGATTCAGGCAGCGCCGCATCCATCTTGAATCGCAGCACATTGCTCGAAGCGGCCTTGAGCAATTCGCTCGTGCGCTCCAGCGCGACCACGCGGCCGGTCTTGAGCATCGCGATACGGCCGCACAGCGCCTCGGCTTCCTCGAGGTAATGCGTCGTGAGCAGAACGGCGTGGCCCTGCTTGTTCAGGCGTGCGATGAATTGCCACAGTGTCTGGCGCAGCTCGACGTCCACGCCCGCCGTCGGTTCGTCCAGCACGATGACCGGCGGCTTATGGACCAGCGCCTGCGCAACGAGCACGCGCCGCTTCATGCCGCCGGAAAGCTGGCGCATGTTGGAATGCGCCTTGTCTGCGAGGCCGAGCGACGACAGCAGTTCGTCGATCCAGTCGTCGTTGTTTTTGACGCCGAAGTAGCCCGACTGGATCTTCAGCGTCTCGCGCACGCTGAAGAAAGGATCGAACACCAGTTCCTGCGGCACCACGCCGAGCTGGCGCCGCGCCTGCGCGTAGTCGGCTTGAACGTCAAAGCCATGCACGCTCACGCGGCCGGATGTGGCACGCGCGAGGCCGGCAAGGATGCTGATGAGGGTTGTCTTGCCCGCGCCGTTCGGGCCGAGCAGGCCGAAGAACTCGCCTTCTTCGATGTCGAAGGAGACGTCGTCGAGTGCCTTGAAGTAGCCGCCGCCGCGAGAGGGAAACGCTTTGGTGACGGATTGGAAGGAGATCGCGGGCATGGGCAGCCCGCGATTTTATGCCGCGGGCAAAAGACCCGCGACGCCGTACACCGATGCGAGTTCGCGCAGGCGCGCCGGCATGCGTGCGACGGCGAACGACTTGCCTCTGGCCAGGGCCTCGCGCCGGCAATCAAGCAGCACCGCGAGCGCAGAAGAATCGAAACGCTCCAGCGCTGCGACATCGGCAACCACGGTGCCCTCGCCCTCCGAGCGCAGCGCCTGCGCCAGCATGCGGCTGCATGCCGGGGCCTGGTCGTGCGTGAGTTCGGCAGGAAAGACGAGCATCGGCCGGCTTAACCCTTCTTGTTGCCCGCGGCTCTCGTGGGCGTGCCCGGCGGGGGCGCCGGCGTTTCGTTGGACCGGTTGCGCTCTTCCAGCGCGGTGATCAGGCCGTCGACGCCCTTGCTGTTCGCCACCTCGGAGAACTGGTTGCGATAGGTCTCGACCATCCACACGCCCAGCACGTTGAGGTTGTAGATCTTCCAGCCTGAGCCCTGGCCCGGCGTCTTTTCGAGACGGTAATCGAGCTGGATCGGGTCGCCCCGGCCGCGGATCTCGGTGCGCACGACGACTTCGGGGTCCTCAGGGTTCGCGCGCAGCGGTTTGACGCTGATGGTCTGGTCCTCGACTTGGGAGAGAGCGCCCGAATACGTGCGCACCAGCAGGGTCTTGAACTCGTCCTGCAGGCGCTTTTTCTGCTCCGGCGTGGCTTGACGCCACCTCGGGCCGACGGTGGCAGCCGTCATGCGGGCAAAGTCCACGTTGGGCATGATCTTCGAGTTGACGAGCGCCAGCACGCGGCTGGTGTCGCCGGCGCGAATCTTGTCGTCGGACCTGATCGTGCCCATCACTTCATCCGACAAGCGCTTGATGAACACATCGGGTGCTTCGTCGGCTGCGAGCGCCCACTGCGGCAGGCCGAACGTGGTCGCGGCCAGAAGCGAAGCGCACCACATCGCGAAGATTCGTCTTTTCATCCCGTTTCCTTTCGAATGCAATATCGGATTCAACGCGCGGCACCCGAGGCGGGTTGGCGCGCTGCCGGGGCTGCGCCGTCGTCTTCCGGTTTCGGCTCGTAACCGTCTTCCTTCGGGATCTCGCCGCCCGTTTCCGACTGTTTGTCCTTGTCCTTGTAGTCGAGCACCTCGGCCTGGCGTCTTTGCAGGTACGCATCGCGCGTGAAACTGTACTTGTCCAGGGCCGCGCCCTCGACGAGGTTGCCCACGCGCAGGAGGTTTGCGCGTCGGTCCACTGTCCGCAGTGCGTACAGAGAAGTTCGCTCGTCCGTGTGGGGCATGCGCCATATGAGGTCGCCCTGCCAGTCCACCGGCAGCGCCGCGGCGTCCCGCAAGGTGGAAGGGCCCAGGAACGGAATCACGACATACGGGCCCGCCGGGACACCCCAACGACCCAGGGTCTGGCCGAAGTCTTCCTTGTGCTTGTCGATGTTCAGGTCGCTCGCGACATCCATGATGCCGCCCAGGCCCGCGATGCTGTTGATCTGGAATCTTGCGAGGCTTTCCTCGGCGTCCTGCATGCGGAACTGCAGCAGGCTGTTCACGGCGGACCAGACGTCCTGCAGGTTGCCGAAGAAGTTCGCGACGCCGGTTCGCACGATGGGCGGCACTTTTTCGCGGTACATGGTGGCGACCGGCTTGAGCACGATCGCATCGACGTCGTCGTTGAATTCCTGCGCCTTGCGGTTATAGGGCTCCAGCGGGTCGCGCGGATTCGGGCCGGGGAGGCTGGCGCATCCCGACAACGCAGCGAGCGCAAAAAGCGCAATTGCGGCGCGGCGGCTGCTACGGGTGGTCATTGCTTTCATTTCTTCGCGGGAGGCGAGCCCTCGGCGGCCTTGTTGTAGAGGAACTGCCCGATGAGGTTCTCGAGGACGACAGCGGACTGTGTCGTCGTGATGGTATCCCCGGCCGCAAGATTTTTGTCGTCGGCGCCCGCCTCTATACCGATGTATTGCTCACCCAAGAGGCCGCTCGTGAGGATCTTCATCGAGCTGTCCTTGGGAAAGGTGTAGCGCGTATCCAGCGCGAGCGTGACACGCGCCTGGAAGGTCTTGTCGTCCAGCGCGACCGAATCGACACGGCCGACGACGACGCCGGCGCTTTTGACCGCAGCCTGGCGCTTCAGGCCACCGATGTTGTCGAACTTCGCGACGACGCGGTACGTCGGCTGGAAGCTCAACGAAAGCAGGTTGGCCGATTGCAGGGCGAGGAAAAGGATCGCGGCTGCGCCCAGCAGGACGAACAAGCCAACCCATACATCGCTTCTGGAACGTTCCATTTTCTCGATTCCTAGATACTGAACATCATGGCGGTGAGCACGAAGTCGAGCCCGAGCACCGCCAGCGAAGCCACGACCACGGTGCGCGTCGTGGCGCGCGCAACGCCCTCCGGTGTGGGCGTCGCCTCGAAACCTTCGAGGAGCGCAACGAACGTGACGGCCACCCCAAAGACGAAACTCTTGACGACGCCGTTGCCCAGGTCCTTCCACACATCCACGCCGCCTTGCATCTGGCCCCAGAACGCACCGGGGTCCACACCGATCAGCACCACGCCGACCAGCCATCCCCCAAGAATGCCGACTGCGCTGAACACTGCGGCAAGCAGGGGCATCGTGATGACGCCGGCCCAGAAGCGCGGCGCGAGGATGCGCTGCACCGGATCGACGGCCATCATCTCCATCGCGGTGAGTTGTTCGCCCGCTTTCATGAGGCCGATCTCCGCCGTGAGCGACGTGCCTGCACGCCCCGCAAAGAGCAACGCACTCACCACAGGACCCAGCTCGCGCAGCAGGCTGAGTGCGACCATCATGCCAAGCGCTTCAGCCGAGCCGTAGCGCTGCAGGATGTAATAGCCCTGCAACGCGAGCACGAAGCCGACGAACAGGCCCGACACCGCAATGATCGCAAGCGAGTAGTTCCCGAGGAAATGGATCTGGTCGCGCACGAGGCCAAAACGTCGCATTGCCGGGCCGAAGCACGAGGTCAGGCGCAGCAGCATGCGCGTGCCGTGGCCGAAGTCTGCGAGCTTTCGGCGCGTGGCGAAACCGACGTTGGCCGGATGCAGCCAGCCGATCATCGCGCGAGCCCCCGGTCGAAATCCTGCGCCACGCTGGGGCCGGGATAGTGAAAGGGCACCGGTCCGTCGGCCTTCGCATGCACGAACTGGTCGACGAGAGGGTCGTTGGAGTTCATCACTTCCTTCGGCGTGCCTTGCGCCGCCACCTTGCCATTGGCAAGGATGATCACCTGATCGGCGATCATGAAAGTCTCTTCGACGTCGTGCGAGACGATCAGGCTCGTGATGCCCAGCGCGTCGTTCAGGCTGCGGATCAATTGCGCGATGGTGCCGAGCGAAATGGGGTCGAGCCCCGCGAACGGTTCGTCGTACATCACGAGCTCGGGGTCCAGCGCAATGGCACGCGCGAGCGCGATGCGCCGGGCCATGCCGCCGGAGACCTCGCGCGGCATGAGGTCGCGCGCGCCGCGCAAGCCGACGGCGTTGAGCTTCATCAGCACGATGTCACGCAGCAGGTTCTCGGGCAACTGCGTGTGCTCGCGCAAAGGGAAAGCCACGTTCTCGAAAACCGACAAGTCGGTAAAGAGTGCGCCGAACTGGAACAACATGCCCATTCGCCGGCGCATCGCATAAAGGCTCGCTGTATCTAGAGCGCCGACATCGCGGCCTTCGAAAAGCATCTCGCCCGAGCGAGCGCGCACCTGTCCGCCGATCAGGCGCAGCACCGTGGTCTTGCCGCCGCCCGATGCACCCATCAGAGCGGTGATCTTGCCGCGCGGAACGGTGAACGAAAGATCGTCGAGCACGAGCCGTTCACCGTAGCCGAAGCTCAGGTGGCGGCATTCGACGATGGCGTCGGCATGGGGATCGATCATCCAGGGTTGTTCAGTGAAAACCCTGAATGATAAATGTCGAGCTCGGGCTTGTCTGACAGCAGAGTTAGCGCGGCAGGTCGCTCGCACCCATCAGGAACTCATCCACGGCGCGCGCCGCCTGACGGCCCTCGCGGATCGCCCAGACGACGAGCGATTGCCCGCGCCGCATGTCGCCGGCTGCGAATACCTTGGGCACGTTGGTCGCGTAGCCGCCGGTGGAGTCGGTCGTCGCCTTCGCGTTGCCGCGCGCGTCCTTGTCGATGCCGAAGCCTTCGAGAATGGTCTGCACCGGGCTCACGAAACCCATCGCGAGCAGCACGAGGTCGGCCTTGTATTCCTTCTCGGTGCCGGGAATTTCGTTGAACTTGCCGTCCTTGAACTCGATGTGCACCGTCTTCAGGCCGGTGAGCTTGCCCTTCTCGCCCACGAACTCCTTCGTAGCGATGGCGAACTCGCGCTCGCAGCCTTCCTCGTGCGAAGACGATGTGCGCAGCTTGATCGGCCAGTAAGGCCACGTGAGCTCCTTGTTCTCCTGCTCGGGCGGCATCGGCATCACCTCGAACTGCGTGACGCTCTTCGCGCCGTGGCGGTTGCTGGTGCCCACGCAGTCGCTGCCGGTATCGCCGCCGCCGATCACGATCACGTGCTTGCCGTCCGCGCGCAGCTGGCCCTTGACCTTGTCGCCCGCATCCACGCGGTTTTGCTGCGGCAGAAACTCCATCGCGAAATGGATGCCGTCGAGGTCGCGGCCGGGCACGGGCAAATCACGCGACTGTTCGGCGCCGCCAGTCAGCAACACGGCATCGAAATCGCCAAGCAACTGCTTCGGAGCTATCGTTTCCTTCGCGAGGTTCGTCACCTTCGAGCTTTCGGGCAGATTGCCGACCATCACGCCCGTGCGGAACGTGACGCCTTCGGCTTTCATCTGCTCGACGCGCCGGTCGATATGGACCTTCTCCATCTTGAAGTCGGGAATTCCATAGCGCAGCAGGCCACCGATGCGGTCGTTCTTCTCGAAGAGCGTCACGTCGTGACCGGCGCGGACCAGCTGCTGCGCAGCGGCCATGCCCGCCGGGCCGGAGCCAACCACGGCGACCTTCTTGCCCGTCTTGTGCTTGGCCACACGCGGCTGCACCCAGTGGTGCTCCCAGGCGCGATCGATGATCGCGTGCTCGAGCGACTTGATCCCCACCGGCTCGCTGTTGATGTTCAGCGTGCACGCCGCTTCGCAAGGCGCCGGACACACGCGCCCGGTGAACTCGGGGAAGTTGTTGGTCGAATCGAGCACCGCCCAGGCGTTCTGCCAATCCTGCCGGTACACGAGGTCATTGAAGTCCGGAATGATGTTGTTCACCGGGCAGCCCGAGTTGCAAAAGGGCGTGCCGCAATCCATGCAGCGCGCGCCTTGCACCTTGGCCTGGTCGTTGGTGAGGCCGATGACGAATTCCTTGTAGTTCTTCACGCGGTCGGGCACAGGCTTGTAGCCCTCCTCGACGCGCTCGTATTCCATGAAACCGGTGATCTTGCCCATGCGTCCTCTCCGTCCTTACTTCGCCGCTACGGGCTGTTCGTGCTTCATCGCGACGTGCGCGTTGTTGCCCGTGCTCGCCGCTTCCACTTCGCGCTCGTACATCTCGATGAGCGCGCGCTTGTATTCGTTCGGGAACACCTTCACGAACTTCTGGCGAGCGTTCGCCCAGTCGTCCAGCAGGTCGCGTGCACGGCGGCTGCCGGTCCAGCGGTTGTGCTCCTCCAGCAGCTTGCGCAGGAGCTGTTCGTCCGTCTGGTCCTTGTGCAGGCGCGTGCGGCTCGCGGCCGTCTGCTCCGATGACGAGAACACGCGCTCGAGCGACACCATCGCAGTGTTGCAGCGGCTCGCGAACTGACCGTCCTCGTCGTACACGTAAGCGATGCCGCCCGACATGCCGGCCGCGAAGTTGCGGCCGGTCTTGCCGAGCACGACCACCGTGCCGCCCGTCATGTATTCGCAGCCGTGGTCGCCCGTGCCTTCGACGACCGCCGTCGCGCCCGACAGGCGCACAGCAAAGCGCTCGCCGGCGACGCCGGAGAAGAACGCCTCGCCGCTCGTGGCGCCATACAGTGCCGTGTTGCCGATGATGATGTTCTGCGTCGCGATGCCGCGGAAATCGATCGACGGACGCACGACGATGCGGCCGCCCGACAAGCCCTTGCCGGTGTAGTCGTTCGCATCGCCGATCAGGTACAGCGTGATGCCTCGCGCAAGGAAAGCGCCGAACGATTGGCCGCCCGTGCCTTCCATCTGGATGAAGATCGTGTGATCGGGCAGGCCTTCGGGATGCGCCTTGGTTACTTCGCCGGAGAGCATGGCGCCCACCGAACGGTTGACGTTGCGCGCGACTTCGATGAACTGCACCTTCTCGCCACGCTCGATAGCGGGGCGCGACTTCTCGATCAGGATACGGTCCAGGCTCTTGTGCAGGCCGTGATCCTGCTCTTCACGCTGGAACCGCGCGACATCGGCCGGCACCGCCGGCTGCGCGAAGAGGCGCGAGAAGTCCAGGCCCTTGGCCTTCCAGTGCTCGAGGCCCTTCTTCATGTCCAGCAGGTCCGTGCGGCCGATCAGCTCGTCGAACTTGCGGATGCCCAGCTGCGCCATGATCTGGCGAACTTCCTCGGCGATGAAGAAGAAGAAGTTGACGACGTGCTCGGGTTTGCCCGCGAACTTCTTGCGCAGCACCGGGTCTTGCGTGGCCACGCCCACCGGGCAGGTGTTCAGGTGGCACTTGCGCATCATGATGCAGCCCTCGACCACCAGCGGTGCCGTGGCGAAGCCGAATTCGTCCGCGCCGAGGATCGCACCGATCGCGACGTCGCGGCCCGTCTTCATCTGGCCATCCGTCTGCACGCGGATGCGGCCACGAAGGCGATTGAGCACCAGCGTCTGCTGCGTTTCCGCCAGGCCGATTTCCCAGGGTGAGCCAGCATGCTTGATCGACGACCAGGGCGACGCGCCCGTGCCGCCGTCATGACCGGCGATCACGACGTGGTCGGCCTTGCACTTCGCGACACCGGCCGCGATCGTGCCTACACCGACTTCGGACACCAGCTTCACGCTGATCGATGACTTCGGAGCGACGTTCTTCAGGTCGTGAATGAGCTGCGCGAGATCTTCGATCGAATAGATGTCGTGGTGCGGCGGCGGCGAGATGAGGCCCACGCCGGGCACCGAATAACGCAGCTTGCCGATGTACTTCGAGACCTTGCCGCCAGGGAGCTGGCCGCCCTCGCCCGGCTTGGCGCCCTGCGCCATCTTGATCTGGATCTGGTCGGACGACGAGAGGTATTCCGCCGTCACGCCGAAGCGGCCCGATGCGACCTGCTTGATCTTGGACCGCAGCGAATCGCCTTCGTTCAGCGCGTAGTCGACCTCGACGATGTCCTTGCCGAGGATCTCCCCGAGTGTCTGACCTTGCTTGATGGGGATGCCCTTGAGTTCCTGGCGATAACGCACCGGGTCCTCGCCACCTTCGCCCGTATTGCTCTTGCCGCCGATGCGGTTCATCGCGACAGCCAGCGTGGTGTGAGCTTCGGTCGAAATGGAGCCGAGCGACATCGCGCCGGTGGCGAAACGCTTGACGATGTCCTTCGCGGGCTCGACTTCATCGACGGAAATGGCTTTCGACGGATCGATCTTGAATTCGAACAGTCCGCGCAGCGTCATGTGCCGCTTGCTCTGGTCGTTGATCAGCTGCGCGTATTCCTTGTAGGTGTTCCAGTTGTTCGCGCGGCTCGCGTGCTGAAGCTTCGCGATCGCATCGGGCGTCCACATGTGCTCCTCGCCTCGCGTGCGCCATGCGTATTCGCCGCCGGCGTCGAGCATGTTGGAGAGCACAGGGTCGTCGCTGAACGCCGCCTTGTGCATGCGGATCGTTTCCTGCGCGATTTCGAACACGCCGATGCCTTCGACGCGGCTCGATGTGCCGGTGAAGTACTTCTCGATCGTGTCGCTGTTGATGCCGATCGCCTCGAACAGTTGCGCGCCGCAATAGGACATGTACGTCGACACGCCCATCTTGGACATGATCTTCGACAGGCCCTTGCCGATTGCCTTCACGTAGTTGTAGATCGCCTTGTCCGGGTTCAGGTCGCCGGGCAGGTCCTTGTGAATGGAAACGAGCGTTTCCATCGCCAGATACGGATGCACGGCTTCCGCGCCGTATCCCGCGAGCACGCCGAAGTGATGCACTTCGCGCGCGGTGCCCGTCTCGACGACGAGGCCCGCCGTCGTGCGCAGGCCTTCGCGAATCAGGTGCTGGTGGACCGACGAAAGCGCCAGCAGCGCGGGGATTGCGACTTGGGTCTCCGATACCGCGCGGTCGCTGACGATCAGGATGTTCGCGCCGCCCTTGATCGCGTCGACCGCTTCGGCGTTGAGCGACGCGAGTTTCGCCTCGACGCCTTCGTTGCCCCACGACACGGGGTAAGTGATGTCGATCGTGTAGCTGCGGAATTTGCCGTGCGTGATCTTGTCGATGTCGCGCAGCTTTGCCATGTCGGCGAAGTCCAGCACCGGCTGCGAGACTTCAAGGCGCATCGGCGGATTGACCTGGTTGATGTCCAGCAGGTTCGGCTTCGGGCCGATGAATGACACGAGCGACATCACGATTGCTTCGCGGATCGGGTCGATCGGCGGGTTCGTCACCTGCGCGAAGAGCTGCTTGAAATAGTTGTAGAGCGGCTTGTCCTTGCCCGAAAGCACGGCCAGCGGGCTGTCGTTGCCCATCGAGCCGATGCCTTCTTCGCCCGTCTGCGCCATCGGGGACATGAGGAATTTGATGTCTTCCTGCGTGTAGCCGAAGGCTTGCTGGCGATCGAGCAGGTCGACTTCGCTAGGCGGGATGGTGCCCGACGTGTCCGTCAGGTCATCGAGCTTGATGCGCAGG
>DATJJL010000171.1:0-7574 GCA_035492155.1 Ramlibacter sp.
GCCGAGATCCGGCCGCACATGCTCGCGCCGGATTCGGAGCGCCTGCTCGCCGGCCTGAGCGAAGTGCTGGGCGCGCCTTACATGGTCTACAACCGCTCGAAGATGAGCGACATGCGCTTCGAGCCTTTCACGGATGGTGCAGGCACATCGCACGCGAATTCCTTCAACCTGTACGAGTGGGAGCACGAGCCTTCGCCCGATCCGGCCTTGCGCCGGGCGGCCTGGCGCTCGTTTTGCGACGGTCTCTCGCGTTACCGCAACACCTACGCCGCGACCTTCGCCACGGAAATCAGGAAGAACATCGTGCTCGCGAAGGCGCGGGGCTACGAAAGCGCGGAGCGCTTCCTGCTGCAATCGCACAAGGTGCCGTTCGAGCTGTACACGAATGTGCTGGGCACCATCCAGTCGGAACTAGCGCCGCACATGCGCCGCTATGCGCGGCTGCGAAAGCGCGTGCTCGGCCTCGACAAACTGCTGTATTGCGACCTGAAGTCACCGCTCGATCCGGGCTTCCAGCCTGCGATCACTTTCGATGAAGCGCGCGACTTGATCCTCGCTGCGCTGGCGCCCATGGGCGCCGAATATGTGGCGATGCTGCGCACTGCGTTCGAGCGGCGCTGGATCGACCGGGCGGGCAACATCGGCAAGTCGTCGGGCGCGTTCTGCGCGTCGCCCTATGGCGTGCATCCGTTCATCCTTGTGACGTGGGCCGATTCGATGCGCGACGCTTTCGTGCTCGCGCACGAGCTGGGCCACGCGGGCCACTTCCTTCTCGCGCAACGCAGCCAGCGCTTTTGCAACATGCGCCCCGCGATGCCTTTCATCGAAGCGCCATCGACGATGCACGAGGTGCTGCTCGCTCGTCACATCCTGGCAGGTGCCGGCGATGCGCGCATGCGCCGCTGGGTGCTGATGCAAGTGCTCGGCACGTACAAACACAACTTCATCACTCACTTGCTCGAAGGCGAATTGCAGCGGCAGGTGTATCGCTTCGCGGAAGCCGGAGGCGGCGTCACCGCGTCGCTGCTGTGCGAGCGCAAGCGCGCCATCCTCTGCGGCTTCTGGGGTGACACAGTGGAGATCGACGACGACGCCGCGCTCACATGGATGCGCCAGCCGCACTACTACCTGGGCCTGTACCCGTACACGTATTCGGTAGGACTCGTTGCGTCGACCGCTCTCGCACAGAAGGCCGAACGCGAAGGACTCGGCCTGCTCGCCGACTGGCAGGACGTGCTGCGCGCCGGCGGCACCTTGCACCCGCTCGACCTCGTGCGCAAGGTGGGCATCGACCTGTCGTCGCCCGAACCGATCAGGCAGGCCGTCGCGTATGTCGGCAAGCTCGTGGACGAACTCGAAGCGAGTTTCTAGGCGGCCTTCCTGTCGGCCTTGCCGAGAAGGGCTTTCGCTTCCTTCTCGTGCACCTTGACCTCGTCGAGCTGCGCCTGCAGATCGGCCATCTGGTCTTCGAGCTGCTTGCGGTGCGTGGCGAGAATGGCGAGGAACTTGCGAAGCTGCGGGCCCGTGTCGCGCGGGCTGTCGTACATGTCGATGATCTCTTTGGCTTCCGACAGCGACAGGCCTAGCCGCTTGGCGCGCAAAGTGAGCTTCAGCCTCGTGCGGTCGCGCGCGGTGTAGATGCGATTGCGCCCGCCCGGCCCCGTGCGCTGCGGCTGCAACAGCCCCATGTCCTCATAGAAGCGCATCGCGCGCGTGGTGAGGTCGAACTCTTTCGCGAGGTCGCCGATCGTGTAAGTCTGTGTGGCCATGTCGTCTTTGTCCGGTGCTGTATGCCCCGCGACAGCTTGAGCTCGCCCTTGCTGCCTACAATGGGGCGATTACATCTGACGTTTACGTTAACGTCAATTCTCAATGAACTCCCTCGAAGCCCAGCTGCAATACGTCTTTGGCGAAACCCTTCCCGCTCCCGGCGAAACCATGGAGGTGGCGCCGGGCGTGCGCTGGATCCGCATGGCCCTGCCGTTCGCGCTGGACCACATCAACCTCTGGCTGCTGCGCGACGAGATCGACGGCCGCGCCGGCTGGACCGTGGTGGACACCTGCATCAGCCGCGACGAGTCGAAGGCGCAGTGGGAAAAGCTTTTCGAGACCCAGCTGGAAGGCCTGCCGATTCTTCGCGTGATCGTCACGCACATGCACCCGGACCACATGGGTCTCGCGTCGTGGTTGTGCGAGCGATGGAACGCGCCGCTGTGGATCAGCGCCACGGACTTCAACGCCGCGCGCATCGCGTCGCAATCGACGACGGGCTTCGGTGGCGCGGCGTCTGCGGACTTCTTTGCGTCGCACGGCCTGAGCGACCCCGAGTCGCTCGAGAAGATTCGCGCACGTGCGAGCTATTACCCGAGCATGGTGCCCGAGGTGCCGCGGCGTTTCCGGCGCATGCAGGACGGCGACATCGTCAAGATCGGCGGCCGCGAGTGGCGCTGCATTGCGGGCTATGGGCATGCGCCCGAGCACATCGCACTTTATTGCGACGAACTGCGCGTGCTGATCTCGGGTGACATGCTGCTGCCGCGCATCTCGACCAACGTGAGCGTCTACGACGTCGAGCCCGAATCGGATCCGCTGCGCCAGTTCCTGCAATCGATCGACCGCTTCACGGAGTTGCCCGCCGACACGCTGGTGCTGCCCTCGCACGGCAAGCCTTTTCGCGGCATGCACGAGCGCGTGCGACAGCTGCACGAACACCACGAGGAGCGCCTTCGCGAGGTGATCGACGCGTGCCGCGAGAGCCCGAAGTCGGCGGCCGACGTGCTGCCCGTGCTGTTCAAACGCAAGCTCGACCTGCACCAGACCACCTTTGCGATGGGCGAGTCGGTCGCGCACCTGCACAAGCTCTGGCATGACGGCCGGCTGAAGCGCGAGCGTGACTCGCAGGGCGTCTGGCGCTTTAGCCTCGCCTAAGCGACCCACACCGGCGCGACGGTCTCCGGCAGCGAGAAATAAAAGGTCGTGCCGCGGCCGGGTTCCGATTCGACCCAGACGCGGCCCTGGTGGCGGCCGACGATGCGGCGCACGGTGGCAAGGCCGATGCCCGTGCCGGGGAACTCCGATTCGGTGTGCAGCCGCTGGAAAGCATTGAACAGCTTGCCGGCGTAGGCCATGTCGAAGCCGACACCGTTGTCGCGCACGAAGAACGCATCGTCCTTGCGACCGACGTGGATGACGGGGCCATCGTTTTGGCCGGTGAACTTCCATGCGTTGCCCAGAAGGTTTTGCAGCACGATGCGAAGCAGCCGCCCGTCGCCACGCGCGACAAGGCCCTCGTCGACGCTCACATCCACGTGGCGCGCGGCATCTTGCATCTGCAGCGCTTCCACCGCTTCGTGCGCAAGCGCCGAAAGATCGACTTCGCCCCACTCGATCGGCGCGCGCCCGACGCGCGAAAGCTGCAGCAGCGCTTCGATCAGCTGCTCCATCTTGACCACCCCGGCGTGAATTCGCGCAAGGTAATGGAAGGCCTTTTCGTCGGCGACCCCGGCGACCTTTCCTTCGAGCGCGCGCGAGAACCCGCTGATCGCTGCGAGCGGCGCACGCAGGTCGTGCGACACCGAATACGAAAACGCCTCGAGCTCCTGGTTCGAGTTGAGCAGCGCACTTTCGATCGCCTTGAGCTGAGTGATGTCCGTATCGATGCCCACCCACGCGGTCGCGCGGCCGTCGGCGTCGATGATCGGCGCCGCGCGATAAGACATCGTGTGATAAGTGCCGTCCTGCGCCAGGATGCGCCGCGTGCCCGCATAGGGCTTGAGCGAGTCGCGTGCCTGCTGCCAGTTGCTACGGACCTCCTCGCGGTCTTCGGGGTGCACGCGCTCGGACCATTTCGAGCCGAGCCAGTCCGCGGCTTCGCCGCCCACGAGGTCGCACCATGCGCGATTCAGGAAGATCGCGCTGCCGCGAGGATCCGTCTGCCAGATGACCTCGGGCGCCTGCTCGGCAAGCTTTCGATAGAGCTGCTCCTGCTGCGCGAGCTGCGCCGTGCGTTCGGCGATGCGCGATTCCAGGCCCACGTTCAGCTCGCGCACCTGGTCGAGCAGGCGCGCATTCTCGATGGCCTGCAGCTTGCGCTGCGTGACGTCCTGCACCATGCCGCCGAACCACACCGGCTCGCCCGTGTCGCTCCTGCGCGTCTCGGCGACCTCGTGCATCCACGCGATCGAGCCGTCGGGCTTGACGATGCGGTAATCCACGCGCATCGCCTTGCCGTCGCGCAGCGCGCGATCGCGCGCGGGCTTGAGCAGCGGGCGGTCCTCCGGGTGCACGCGTTCCTCGAAATCGTTGAGCGATTCCTTGAAGCCCTCCCGGGAAATGCCGAAAAGGACGAACACCTCGTCCGACCACCACAGCCGTCCGGTCAAGAGGTCCAGCTCCCAGTTGCCCACGCGGCCGATGCGCTGCGCCTCGATCAGCCTGCGCTGCGTTTCGGCAAGTTGCGCGAACTGCGCCGCCTGCCCGGCCTGCAGGCGGTTCAGCTCGGTGATGTCGGTGAACACCACCAGCCCGCCGTGCACGGCGCCGCCTTGCAGCGGCTGCCAGCTGCATTGCAGCAGCCGCCCTTCGGGAACGAGCGCGTTGCGCACGAAGACCAGCCGGTGATTGCCGGCGTGCCCGAGCGCGGCCAGCACGAGCGGCATGTCCTCGGCGGTCACCGGTGTCGTGCCGTCCGGCAGGAAAAAGCCGAAGTGCTCCGGCCACAGCGCCGGCAGCACGGGCGCGTCCTTCATCGGGAACAGGCGCGAGGCGGCGTCGTTGTACATGAGAAAGCGCCCGTCGGTCGTGACGGCGACCACGCCCTGCTGCATGCTGTTGAGCACCTGGTCGAGCGTCGCGTATGCGCTTTTGCTGCGTCCGAGCTCCGCCTCCAGGTCGGCTTGCCGCAGCTGCAGCGAATCGGCCATGAGGTTGAACGCCGCGCCGATGCGCGCGAATTCGCCGCGCGATGCGCCGACCAGCGGTACGCGCGCATCGAGCCGGCCCAGTTCCAGCCGCCTCACCGCGCCGAGGATCTGCTTGGCCGGCTTGACGATGATGCGCCCGCCCACCCACCACACCGACGCCATTGCACAGGCGAGCAGCAGCAAAAACGCAATGAGCGAATCGCGCGCACGTCCCCACAGGCTGTGAATCACCGTCGCGCGCGCCACTCCGACGCGCACAACGAAGCCCTGCTCGCCCACCGGGCGGCTGGAGGCGATGGCGAACAGGCGTGTCTCGCCCTCGGCGTCGACGCCCAGCCCAGTGACGGATTCGCGGGTACGGGCTGCTTCAAGCAAGGTGGGATCCGTCGCCGTGCGAAGCGCGCTCTTGGCCGCCTGTGCCGGCTGTTCCATCAACACATGCCCCTGCCGATCAGCCACAAGCAGGCGTGCGCCGGCAGGAATTTCGACACCGTTCAAGGCATTCGCCGCCTTCGCGAGGTCCAGCGATGCCGCGGCAATCGCCACGATTTCGCCGTCCTCGATCACCGGCAACGCGAAAGGAAGAGCCCTCGCGCGGGACACGTTCCCGACGATCGGCTCGCCCATGACGAAGCTTCGGGTGGCCAGGGCGCGCCGGAAGTAGTCGCGGTCTTTCACCGACGACGCTTCGCCTTTCGCGCCGAGCGCGTGGCACAGGGTGCGGCCGTCCGGCGCCAGCAGGCCGATGTTCGCGTAGACGCTGTTGCGCTCGCGCAAGGTCTCGAAATAGGCCTGGCAGCGGCCATGCGGCACTTGCCGCAGTTCGGGCATGGCTGCAATGGCTTCGAGCATCTGCCGTGCGGCATCGACCGCGCGGTCCTCGTTCGCCGCAAGCGCCGACGCAGTGAACTTCAGCTGCGATTTTTCGAGCTCGACCGCCGCGCTGTCCTCGTGCTCGGCGACCCATGCGATGGCAGCGCAAAGGGGCAGCACCGCCGCGGCCAGCACCACCAGCAAACGTTCGCGCAGACTCAGATTGCCCTGCATCGACTCTCCCTTGCCGTGCAGTGTAGGCGGGAGCGCGTCACCAGGGAGGAAGCGCTTCGTCCTTCAATTGGCCGCGCAGATGACGATACTCGGGAAGGACGCTGGCCACCGTGTCCCAGAACTTCGGGCTGTGGTCCATCACGCGCAGGTGACTGAGCTCGTGCGCGACGACGTAGTCGATCACGGGAAGATGGAAGTGAACGAGGCGCCAGTTCAGGCGGATGGTGCCGTCGGAATGTGCCGTGCCCCAGCGCGTGCCTGCATTCGACAGCGCGAGTTTGCGCCAGCGCACGCCCAGCTTCGGCGCAAAATGTTCGAGCCTTTCGGTGAACACACGCTGCGCCTGCCGCATCAGCCAGGCCTGCACGGTGTCGCGAATTTGGGGCGCCTGCGCGTCGTGCGCGAGACCGACGCGAAGGCGATCGCCGTCGAGCATCGCGCCACTGTCGCCCCATGCACGGGCCGGATCGAGTGTGACGACGAGCGACTCGCCGAGATAAGGGAACACGGCGCCATCGCACCAGTCGATGCGCGCGGCTTCGACACGATGCTGGCGATCGTGGGCGTCGCCGAGCTTCTTCAGGATCCAGGGCGACTTGCTGCGAACCGCGTCATCCACTTCGTACAGCGGCACCCACTTGGGGGCGCTGACCGTGAGGCCCTCGGGGCCGACCATGAAGCCGATATTGCGGCGCCTTGCGCGCTTGAATTCGAAGGCGACGACGGAGTCGCCGAGCACCGCCTCGCGATTCGCGCGCGGATGGCGAAATGATGCAGGCTGCAGGAGTTCGTCAAGCCGCGGCTCCGCAGTGGTGCGCGCTGCGCCTTCGACCCGGCGCGGCTTCGGCGGCTCTTTGGCTTTCGCCGGAGGTTCGGCGGGAGACGCCTCGAAGAAATCCAGCGTGAGTTGCAACAGCCGGTGCATGGCGCAGAAGTGTAGCGGCTGCCTGCGCCGGAGCGCATAGCACGTTGGAGCTAACTCGAACGTCTGCGGATTATTTGTACGCCTCGGGATCGAGGCGCCGCATCTCGGATTCGATCCAGCTTTCGACCTCGCGCATCAGGTCGTCCGGTTCACGACCTTCGCTCGGAATCGGCTTGCCGATGACGACATCGACCACGCCCGGATGCTTGACGAAGGCCTTGCGCGGCCAGCACTTCGCGGATGCAACCGCGATCGGGATGACGGGAGCGCCGGTCTCCACTGCGAGCCGGGCGCCGCCATGCTTGTACTGGCCCTTCTTTCCGCGCGGAATGCGCGTGCCTTCGGGAAACATGATGATCCACACGCCTTGCGCCAGCAGGCGCTTGCCTTGCTCGACGACTTTGCCGAACGCCTGCGCGCGCTGGCTGCGGTCGATGTGGATCATGTCCAGCCGCCCCATCGCCCAGCCGAAGAACGGGACATACAGCAGCTCGCGCTTGAACACATAGGCCAGCGGATGCGGCATCAGCGTGGGGATCAGGAAGGTCTCCAGCGTGGACTGGTGCTTCACCAGCAGGATCGCCGGGCTCTTGGCGCCCAGCGGCAGGTTCTCGTAGCCGCTGACGCGCACTTCGATCCCGAGGATCGCCCGCCCGACGTCGCCGGTCACCCAGCGCAGC
>DATJJL010000172.1:0-3113 GCA_035492155.1 Ramlibacter sp.
GACATCCCCATCGACAACCGCAGCCTCAAGGCAATCCTCGCCGACGACGCCGCGCCGTACCGCTGGCTGAGCACCGTGCTCACCTGCGTGATGCCGGCGCACGTGGTCTACACCAAGGTGGACGCACGCCCGGCGGGTTTCTCCAGCAAGTGGCTGAACGACATCCTGCGCGGCGACCTCGGCTTTCAAGGCGCGGTCGTCAGCGACGACTTGAGCATGGAAGGCGCGCGCCTCATCGACGGCAAGCGTGTCAGCTTCACCGAAGCTGCATTGGTCGCTCTCGAAGCCGGCTGCGATCTCGTGCCGCTTTGCAATCAGTCGGTGCAAAGCGAAGGCGGCGTGGCGATCGATGAACTGCTCGACGGGCTCGCGGATGCGCGCAAGGATGGCAATTGGCGGCCGAGCGAAGTCAGCGAATCGCGCCGTCTCGCTTTGCTGCCGCGGTCACCTGCATTGAGCTGGGATGCCCTGATGGCCGACCCGGAATACATGCACGCGCTCGACCTGCTGCCTTAACCGAGCGACCCGGCGTACGCCAGGCCCGACGCGACACCGCCGAACAAATCGCCGACGATGATTTCCGATTGCGGAAATTCCCGCTTGAGCAGCTGCTGGAAGGGCCGCAGCGCTGACGAACCGCCGGTGAGATAAAGCCCGTCGAGCCCACCCGCCTTCAGGCCCGCGCGCCTCACGCATTCGTGGCCGCAAGCCACCACGTCGGCAAGAAGTGAAGCGAGGTCGTGCTCTGTGTCCGACGCCGCGAGTGCGGGCGAAATGCCTTCGTCGACGAAGCCAAGCTCGATATGCGTGGCTGCATCCGACATCGACGTGCGGATCTTCGCCTGTTCCACTTCGCTCGCGATGCGGTGGCCCAGACGCTCGTGCAGTACCTTCATCAGACGATCGTGCAGCGCGACATCGCTGTAATCCACCCGCAGATCCTCCGCGCGGCGCATCGCGATCGGCGTGTAAAGCCAGTTGATCAAATGCCATGTCGAGAGGTCGAAGAACACGCCGCTGGGCACTTCACGCCCTTTCGGGCCGGCATGGCGAAGGCCAAGCAGCGGCATCACGCGCTCGAGACTCAGCTTTCGGTCATAGTCGGTGCCGCCGATGTGCACGCCGGTCGTCGCGAGGATGTCCTTGCGGCGATCCTTCAAATGCGCACGTTCGGGGCCGAGCCGCACGATGGTGAAGTCCGACGTGCCGCCGCCGATGTCGACGATGAGCACGAGCTTCTCGCGATCGATTCGACGTTCGTAGTCGAAGGCGGCAGCGATAGGCTCGAGCTCCAGCGCGACATGTTCGAAGCCTGCCGCAGTGGCGGCTTGCACCAGCGCCTGTTGCGCACGCTTGTCGCGCTGCGGGTCTTCGTCGACGAAGTGCACCGGACGCCCCAGCACCACGCGCCGCACGTCGCGGCCGAGGCGCTTGCACGCGCGCTCGCGCATCTCGCGGATGAACCGCGCGATCACGTCGCGGAAATTCACCATGCCTTCGGGCACGCGCGTTTGCTCTTCGAGCAGGCTGCTGCCCAGCAGGCTTTTCAGCGATCGCATCAGGCGCCCATCGACGCCCGTGAGGTAGAGCGCGATCGCTTCGTGGCCGAAGTGGATGCTGCGCTCTTCCGCGTTGAAGAACACGGCGGTGGGCAGCATCGGCTCATCGCCTTCGAGGCCGACGGCGCGCGCAACGCCATCGGCCCCCACGAAGGCCATTGCCGAATTGGAGGTTCCGAAGTCGAGTCCTAGCGTGCCCTCGAGTGTCACGACTCTCGCCGCAAGGCGGGAAAGAGGATCACGTCGCGAATGCTCGGGCTGTCGGTCAGCAGCATGATCAGGCGGTCGATGCCGACACCGCATCCGCCGGTGGGCGGCATGCCGTATTCCAGTGCGCGGACGAAGTCGTGGTCGTAGAACATCGCCTCGTCGTCGCCGGCGTCCTTCGCATTCACTTGCGCGGAGAAGCGTGCCGCCTGGTCCTCGGCATCGTTCAGCTCCGAAAAGCCGTTCGCGATTTCGCGGCCGGTGATGTAGAGCTCGAAGCGCTCGGTGACCTCGGGCCTGTAGTCGTTGGCACGCGCGAGCGGCGAGATCTCCGTCGGGTGTTCCATGATGAAGGTCGGCTGCCACAGCTGCTCTTCGACCTTCTCTTCGAAGTACATCACCTGCAGCGCAGCCAGCGTGCGTTGCGACAGGCGATTCTTTTCTTCGGAAAGGCCGAGCTTGCGCAAGGAATTGACGAGCCACTCGCGATCGCCGACCTTGTCGCCGGCATCCGTGTACTTGCCGATCGCTTCGACGATCGTCAGGCGATCGAAGGGCTTGGCAAGATCGACCCCTTTGCCGCTGTACGTGAGCTGCAGCGTGCCGACAGCCTTCTGCGCGGCGTCGCGGACCAGCGACTCGGTGAAGTCCATCAAGTCGAGGTAGTTCCAGAACGCCGCGTAGAACTCCAGCATCGTGAACTCGGGGTTGTGCCTCACCGAGATGCCTTCGTTGCGGAAATTGCGGTTGATCTCGAACACGCGCTCGAAGCCGCCGACGACCAGGCGCTTCAAATAAAGCTCGGGCGCGATGCGCAAATACATCGCCTGGTCGAGCGCGTTGTGGTGCGTGATGAAAGGCTTGGCGTTCGCGCCGCCCGGGATCGGGTGCAGCATCGGCGTTTCGACTTCGAGGAAGCCGTTGTCCGTCATGTATTCGCGGATTCCGCTCACGGCCTTGCTGCGCGCGACGAAACGATCGCGCGCGGCCGGGTCCATCATCAGGTCGACATAGCGCTGGCGATACTTCACTTCCTGGTCGGCCACGCCGTGGAACTTGTCGGGCATGGGACGCAGGTTCTTCGTCAAGAGGCGCACCGAGGTGGCGTGCAGCGAGAGTTCGCCCGTCTTCGTCTTGAAGAGCGTGCCTTCGGCCGCGATGATGTCGCCCAGGTCCCAGTGCTTGAACGCAGCGTAGGTTTCTTCACCCACCGAATCGCGCGTGATGTAAAGCTGGAAGCGCCCGGTGGCGTCCTGGAGGGTCGCGAAGCTCGCTTTGCCCATCACGCGCTTGAGCATCATGCGGCCGGCGACGCTTGCGCCGATCTTTTCGTCCTCGAGTTGCGCG
>DATJJL010000173.1:0-4623 GCA_035492155.1 Ramlibacter sp.
CCCACCGAATCGCGCGTGATGTAAAGCTGGAAGCGCCCGGTGGCGTCCTGGAGGGTCGCGAAGCTCGCTTTGCCCATCACGCGCTTGAGCATCATGCGGCCGGCGACGCTTGCGCCGATCTTTTCGTCCTCGAGTTGCGCGGGCTCCTTGCTGCCGTGGTGCTCGTGCAGTGCGGCCGCGCGATGGCCGGGCTTGAAGTCGTTCGGGAAGGCGACGCCCTTGCCTTGTTTTTGCGCTTCCCGCAGTTGTTTCAGCTTCTCGCGGCGCTCTGCGATCAGCTGGTTCTCATCCTGGGGCGGGGTGGGGCGGTCTTGCTCGGACATGAGGGCCTTGGCGGGGTGAATCCGCGATTTTACTTTTCCCCACTCAGAGCCCCGGATGTTTCGCAAACAGGTCGGCTGCCCAATCGACGAATGCGCGTGTCTTGGCGCTCAGGTGCCGGTTGGGCGGATAAACGACGTGCAGCGGCACGGGCGGATGCTTCCACTCGGGCAGCACTTCGACGAGCTCGCCGCGTTCCAGATGTGACTGCGCGGCGAACCGCGCAACCTGGCCGATGCCCAAACCCGCAAGCGTGGCAGCCAGGAAAGCATTGCCCTCATTCACCATCATGCGGCGCGGCGCCATGAACTCGATGCGCTCCGATCCGTTGTCGAAGATTTCCGGAAACAGCTGCCCCGTGCGCGCCGACATGAACGCGATCATCGTGTGGCTTTCCTCGATGTCGCGCGGATGCGCCGGCGTGCCATGACGCGCGAGGTAAGCGGGCGTGGCGACCGTCATGAGTTCCAGCGATGCGATGCGGCGGGCGACGAGCGACTGCTCGGCGATGACACCACCGCGGATGACGCAATCGACGTTCTCGCTGACCAAGTCCACCGGCCGCTCGCCGACGCCCAGCTCCAGCCGGATGTCCGGATAACGCGCGAAGAAGTCGGGCAGGGCGGGGATGACGATCAGGCTGGCGATGGTCGAGCCGACATCCACGCGCAGGCGCCCGCTGGGGCTGGCGTGCGCGTTGGTCATGCTCGCTTCGATGTCGTCGATGTCGTTGAGCACGCGTGACGTGCGCTCGTAATAGGCCGCGCCCTCGGGCGTGACAGTGACCCGGCGCGTGGTGCGGTTGAGCAGCTTCACGCGCAGCCGCTCCTCCAGCCGCTGCACGAGTTTGGTGACGGTGCCCTTCGGCAAGGTGAGCGATTCGGCGGCTCTCGTGAAGCTGCCCGACTCCACCACGCGTGCGAAAACACGCATCGATTGGATTTGATCCATGCCGCTATTGTTAGTGGAACGGAAACACAGAACTGGCAGTTAGCACCTTTATCCGCATGCCGTGCATGCCTATATTCGTCGTCATGCGACATGCCGCCGGCCTTCCCTTTGCCGACACCTCCATCGAGGTGAAAGGTGCCGCGCCATTGCCCGTGCGGCTCTATGGCAAGAAGCAGGCCGGTGCGTCGATGCCGCTCGTGGTGCATTTCCACGGCGGTGCGTTCGTCAGCGGCGATCTCTCAAGTGGCGAATGCATGGCCGGCCTGCTTGTGCAAGCAGGTGCCATGGTGGCGTCCGTCGCGTACCCGCTGGCGCCGGACCATCGCTTTCCTGAAGCCGTCGAGACCGGCTACCTCGCACTCGAGTGGACATATAAATATCGCGCGAAGCTCGCCGGCAAGGAGGCTCGCGTGTTCCTCGCGGGCGACGAAGCAGGCGGCAATCTCGCTGCGGCCGTCGCACTCATCGCACGCGACCGTGCGCATCCGCCGCTCGCCGGGCAGATCCTCGTCGCGCCGATGCTCGATCCATGCGTGGGCACGGCGTCATTGCGCGAAGCGACGCAGTGCGAGGGCGCCTGCAAATGGGCCGATGGGTGGAAGCAATATCTGCGCGGCCCGATGGATGCCGAGCATCCGTACGCCGTTCCGGGCAAGGCCATACGTCTTGCCGACCTGCCGCCCGCGTTGATCCTGAGCAGCGGCGACGATCCGATGCGCGACGAGGCCATCGCGTATGGCGAGCGCCTGAAGAAAGCCGGCATCGCGGTGACGATGGACGTCCTGCCCGCGCGCACCGGCTGGCCCGAGACACTGATCGACCCACCCACCGAGTGCCCGTGTGCGCAAGCGGTGCGCGAGCACTTCCGGGCGTTCTTCGCGCCTGCCACGCCGCCGCCTTAGTGAAATTTCGCTAACGGCTGTCGAATTCGCGGCCTCCCGAACGTCATTGAGCCAAGAGCCGATGCACCGCATGCACCGGAAGGGACTCCATTTTTTGCAAAGGAAGAAACCATGAGCACCGAAGACAAGAACAAGAAGCGCCTCTGGGCATCGGTCGGCGTCGTCACGGCCATCGCTGCGATCGCGTCTGCGGTTGCTGCGCTCGCCGGGCCGAAGGCACAGGCCACGGCGAACCAGCAGCCGCCGGCAATGCCGGTCTCGGTGGCCACCGTCAAGGAAAGCGACGTCGCGCTGTGGGACGAGTTCTCCGGCCGGCTCGAGGCCGTCGATCGTGTCGAGCTTCGCTCGCGTGTCGCGGGCCAGGTGCAGGCCGTGCACTTCCGCGAAGGCATGCTGGTGCGCAAGGGCGATCTGCTGATCACGATCGATCCGGCGCCGTATGCGGCGGAGACCGAGCGCGCCGAGGCGCAGGTCGCGGCGGCGCAAGCACGCGCGACGAACGCGCAGGGCGACCAGGCACGCGCCGAGCGCCTGTGGGCCGACAAGGCGATCTCGCAGCGCGAATACGACGATCGCATGAACGCGATGCGCGAGGCCAATGCCAATGTGCGCGCGGCCAAGGCGCAGCTGGAGCAGGCGCGCCTGAACCTGTCGTACACGCAGGTGCGTGCGCCTATCTCCGGACGCGTGGGCAAGCTCGAGATCACGGCGGGCAACCTTGTTTCCGCCGGCCCGGGCGCGCCCGTGCTGACGACGCTCGTTTCCGTGAGCCCGATCTACGCGAGCTTCGACAGCGACGAGCAGGTCGTCGCGCGCGCTCTCGGCAGCTTGCCCGGCGGCTCAAGCGCGAGGGCCATGCTCGCGAAGATTCCGGTGCGCATGGGCACATCGGCGAGCGAGCAGACGCCGTATGAAGGCCACCTGCAACTCATCGACAACCAGGTCGACGCGAAGAGCGGAACGATCCGCGTGCGAGCCACCTTCGACAACAAGGACGGCTCGCTCATCCCCGGCCAATTCGCGCGCATCCGCATGGGCCAGGCGCAGGCCACGCACGCGCTGCTCGTGAGCGAACGCGCCGTCGGCACGGACCAGAACAAGAAATTCGTGTGGGTGATCGGCCCGGACAACAAGGCGCAATACCGCGAGATCACGCTGGGCGCCAGCGCCGACGGAATGCGCGTCGTCACCTCGGGCCTGAAAAGCGGCGAGCGCATCGTCGTGAACGGCCTGCAACGCGTTCGCCCGGGCGTCGATGTGATCCCGCAGCTCGTCGAGATGAACGCGAAGGCGAACGTCGCCAGGAAAGAACAAGGATGAACTTCTCGAAATTCTTCATCGACCGGCCGATCTTCGCCGGCGTGATCGCGCTGCTCACGTTCCTCGCGGGTGTGGTCGCGGTGGGCGGGCTGCCGATCTCGGAATATCCCGAGGTCGTACCTCCTTCCATCGTCGTGCGCGCCAACTACCCGGGCGCCAACCCGAAGGTCATCGCCGAGACCGTCGCGACGCCGCTGGAGGAAGCGATCAACGGCGTCGAGGGCATGCTCTATATGAGCAGCCAGGCGACGACCGATGGCCTCATGACGCTGAACGTCACGTTCAAGCTCGGCACCGACCCCGACAAGGCCCAGCAGCTTGTGCAAAACCGCGTCGCGCAAGCCGAAGCACGCCTGCCCGAAGAAGTGCGGCGTCTCGGCCTGTCGACGGTGAAGGCGTCGACGGACATCACGATCGTCGTGCACCTGCTCTCGCCCAACAACCGCTACGACATGACGTACCTGCGCAATTACGCGCTGCTCAACGTCAAGGATCACCTTGCGCGCGTGCCCGGCGTGGGCGACGTGCAGATCTTCGGTGCGGGCGACTACGCCATGCGCGTGTGGCTCGATCCGCAGAAGGTCGCACAGCGCGGCCTCTCGGCCGACGACGTCGTGCAGGCGATCCGCGGGCAGAACGTGCAGGCCGCGGTGGGTGTGGTCGGTGCATCGCCAAGCTCCAAAGGCGTCGAACTGCAGTTGTCCATCAACGCGCAAGGACGGCTGCAGAACGAGGACGAATTCGGCGACATCATCGTGAAGACCGAGCCCGACGGCGCCGTGACGCGCCTGCGCGATGTCGCGCGTATCGAGCTCGGCGCCGACGGCTACTCGCTTCGCTCGCTGCTCGACAACAAGGACGCCGTCGCAATGGGCATCTTCGCCGCGCCCGGCTCCAACGCCATCGAGATCTCCAACGGCGTGCGCGCCGCGATGAAGGAGCTCAATGCTTCATTGCCCGAAGGCGTGCAGTACGACATCGTGTACGACCCGACGCAGTTCGTGCGCTCGTCGATCGAATCGGTGATCCACACGCTGATCGAAGCAATCGCGCTTGTGGTGCTCGTCGTGATCCTGTTCCTGCAGACATGGCGCGCGTCGATCATCCCGCTGCTGGCCGTGCCCGTGTC
>DATJJL010000174.1:0-6299 GCA_035492155.1 Ramlibacter sp.
TTCATCCGAAGACAGGTGAGCCCACTGCGGCCATCAACATCCGTTGCCTCGATGGTGTCGACCTCGACGCGCTGAAGGTCGTGCACTTCGACGGCGCATCCATCTGAAACCGAAAGGGAACCACATGCAGTTCAGCTCGAAAATCGTTCCGTGCCTCTGGTTCAACGACAACGGCGAAGAAGCCGTGCGTTACTACACCGGCATCTTTCCGGATTCACGCATTACGCATGTCGAACGCTATCCGGCCGCCGGCCAGGAGGTGCACGGCCACGCGGCGGGCAAGGTGATGGTCTTGGCCTTCGAACTCGCCGGCCAGTCATTCACTGCGCTCAACGGCGGGCCGCAGTTCAAGTTCACCGAGGCGATCTCGCTGCAGATCATGTGCGATTCGGCCGAGGAGGTCGATCATTACTGGAGCAAGCTGGGTGAGGGCGGCCCGGTCGAGGCGCAGCAATGCGGCTGGCTGAAAGACCGTTTCGGCCTGTCGTGGCAAGTCGTTCCCAAGCGGATGATGGAGATGCTTGCCGACCCCGACAAGACCAAGTCCACTCGCGCGTTCACCGCGATGATGAACATGACGAAGCTCGATATTCCCGCGCTCGAACGCGCATTCAACGGCCAGTGAAGGAGCAAAGCATGGATCCCGTCGTTCATTTCGAATTTCCGTATGACGACCGCGAGCGCATCGCGAAGTTCTATCGCGACGTTTTCGGCTGGGAGTTGAAGATGCTTGGCGAGGAGATGGGCAACTACGTCCTCGCCACCACCGCGAAGCCCGGCGAGCGTGTCGGGCACGAGGCGGCTTACGGCGCGATCGGCGGCGGCTTCTACCCGCGCCGGAGCGACTGGCCTGCGCAGTATCCGTCCGTGGTCATCGCGGTGCAGGACATCCGCGCATCGATGAAACAGGTGAACAGCGCCGGCGGCGAGGTGCTCGGCGAGCCGATGATGATTCCCGGTGTCGGCGACTACGTTTCTTTCTACGACACCGAGAAGAACCGAGTCTCGATGCTGCAGCCATTGCCGATGGGACAGGGGTGACGGCGAAGACGCTCGACCGCGTTTTCTGGGCGCTCGCCGATTCGACTCGCCGCGGCATCGTCGAGCGATTGCTTCGAGGCTCGGCCACGGTCTCCGAACTTGCGCAGCCGCACGGCATGTCGCTGCCGGGTTTCATGAAGCACCTGCGCGTGCTGGAAGATGCCGGGCTGGTGCTGCGCGAAAAAGAAGGCCGAGTGGTGCGCTGCGAACTTGCGGCCGAGCCGATGCAGGAGGCAGCCATGTGGCTCGCGCATTACGAGAAATTCTGGAACCGTCGCTTCGACGCGCTCGGGCGCTATCTTTATCAGCAGGAGCAGGTCGATCCATGGCCCAAAAAAACGCCGGCACGCAAGACAAACCCGTCCTCGCCATCGAAAGGCACTACGACGCGCCGCCCGAAAGAGTCTGGCAAGCCTGGACCGACCCGCAAGCCTTGAGCCGCTGGTTCGGGCCGGGCGAAGAAAACTCCGTGACGCAGGCCGATGTCGATGTGCGCCCGGGTGGGCGTTACACGATCGCGTTTCGCACGCCCGACGGCGAGGAGCATCGCGTCTCGGGCACGTACGAGGAGGTCGCGAAGCCTCGCAAGCTGTCGTTTTCGTGGGCGTGGCAATCGACGCCCGACCGCGTGTCGTTCGTCACCGTTAGCTTTGAACCGGAAGGCAGCGGCACACGGATGTCGTTTCGCCACGAGCGTTTCTTCGATCGCGCCGCCCGCGACAACCACGAACGCGGCTGGACGGCCACCTTCGCCAAGCTCGATCGCCTCATGAGCTGACACGCTTGGCAACTACTGATGCGCTTGTAATCACAGCCGCAACAACTGGCTGTGGCACCCTCGCGGGGAACCTGTTGAGCAGCACTCCCCATGAACCTTGTCATTGCGGCCCGCCATGAATCTCCATTGATGCGCTTCGTCGTCGAAGGGCCGTGGCAAAGCGGCGATGCGCTCAAGCTGGCTTATTTCATCAAGGCGGCCGTGTCGCGCGTTCGCGAAGAGCACGTGCTCGTCGACCTGCGCCGGGTGAAGACGCCGCCCGATGCGGACGGCAAGTTCCTGATCTGCGATCGCCTGCGCCGCGCGATGTATCCCCATGTGCGCATCGGCCTGGTCACGCCGCCCGAGCTGGTCGAGCCCGACGCGTTGCCTGCAAGCATGCAAGGCGCGGATGTTGCCGTGTTCCACGCAGAGCGCGACGCCCTGCAGTGGCTGATGGCCTGACCTAAAGCGCCTTGTTCAGGTCGACCTCGAGGCCGGCCTTTTTCAGCTCGCGCGCAAGCAGCAGGCGCCACAGGCCGTCGTCGTCGATCGGCACGTGCAGGCAACCTGCGAGCGCCGCAGGCACATCACCGCCGACAAGCGCGATACGTGAGCGTCCGAGAAGCGCCAGCATGAAGCCCACGGCGAGCAGCATCGCATCGCCGGCATCTTTCGACGACACCAGCACCGCATAGCCGCAATCGCGCGCGGCATCGAGCTTGTCGATCGACGGCGTGTCGATCACGGCCGTGTCGACACCAAGCTGCGTGAGCAGTTCGACGGCATGACCACCTGCGTCACCGCTGCCCAGGACGAGCACGCGGGATTTGCTGGCGGCAGTGGATGTGGCGGTGGCGGTCGCGTTCATGGTGGAGGGCCTGCGTTGCGGTGTTGGCGAAGATGTCGGTGCTGGCGTGGGCGCCGGGGTAGGCGCAGGCGTCGGCTTCGGAGTCGGCGCGGGAGTTGGAGTGGGAGTTGGAGTGGGAGTTGGAGTGGCCGCGGGTTCTTGTGCCGGGCTGCCCGAGCTCGCGCCCTTGATGGCTTTGATCGCTCGTTCGACGGCGAGCACCGCCTTGGCAATGCCACCCTTCAGCGCTTCGCGGTATTCCTCGAGCGAGTAGTGATCGCCGAACGTGGTGTCGAGCTCGGCGTCCATCGGGCCCAGTGCATGATCCTTGTAATCGGGGCTGCCCATGCCGACGAGATCGGACAGCAGCTCGTTCACCCGCCGCTGGAAGATCGCTGCGCGCTCGTCCGGCCGGCTTTGCACCGAGGCGGCATCGAAGCTGCGCATCTCCTTGGCGATCCGCTCGAGCCGCGAAACGGCGTTGTCGCGCGCGGCGCGGTCGACACTGGCAAAAGTTGCCTTGGATTTGGACTGGCTCATCAGCGAACCAGTATCGCGCAAAAAGAAACCCCCGGTGTTTGAGGCCGGGGGCGAAGAGCCGGGGGAAGAAACTTGAAGAAAACCCGGCTACCTGATTGGAGTGCATTGTGCGCGCCCGGTTCCGCGTGGGGAAGCCCCGTGCGATGAGCGCATGAATCGGTTTCGTCCTACAAACGGGTGGCGCTTTCATGAAGCAGAGTTGACCTCGCCGAATCAGGAGACACCATGGAGCGGATCACAGGCCCCTACAACGGCTTTTTCATCGCCAGTTATGCGAGCGAGTCCGAAGGCCCCAGTCCCAGCTTCTTCGCGTACGCAAAGATCTGCCGCGGCAAGCCCGAGAACTACTGGGACGCTCACTGCTGCGCCAAGATCTCCGGCGAGCAGCTGCACCCCACGGCAAGCGCCGCCATTGCCGAGGCTGAGCGCCGCGCGCGCGAACACACAGGCAACCTCGCGCCTTACACATTCGCCAAACCGCAGCGACCCGAGCATTACGGCTGAGCCATCGCCCGGATGTGCCGTGAAAATCTCACGGCTGAGCGCCCGAGTTGACCCGCATTCATTTTCTTCCGTAGCCGGAACTTCCGGGCCTCTGTAGGATTCAACCGACAAGAGGCCTTCGCGGCCCGGCGCGTTCTCCGCGGGCATCGCCAAACAGAACAACAGCCGCCGCGGTCATTCGCCGGACCTCGAGCTTCCCCTTTTTTTCGATACCGATCGCGTGCCCTTGCGGGCGCGTGTCTGTGACTCTTTGCGCTCCTGTGGCGCCAGGAAAAAAACCAAATGTCCGATTTGTCGGCAACCACTCCAGCTACCCCCGACGCCGCTGCGACGGCAGAGGAAACCCGCACCCTCTGGATGATCATCCGCAAGAAGGCCGCGCGCCTTGCGGACTGGTATGCGGTGCAGACCATGCTCGTGAAGGCGTGCGTGATCGCGGCGCTCGTCCTCATCCCGCTTACGGCCGCGTACTCGCTTTCCGTCGCGCAGAAGCAGGCCGAAATCGCCAAGGAAGTGCAGGTCATGGGCGCGGCCGACAAGCCCGACGCCGCGGCCGCGATCAATCCGAAGCTGCCCATTCGTTTCGGCTCAGGCTCGCTCCTGGGTTTTCTCGACACGAACCCGGCCGATCGCATCACGGTGATCTACAAGCCGCTGATGTGGAACGTGTCCGATCGCATTGTGATCATCGAATCGCAAGGCAAGCAGTACGCCTGGTACCCGAGCGACATCGAAACGAAAATCTTTACCGACCGTGCAGTGACGTCCAAGTGGGGGTCGAAGCTCGCCTTCGTTCCGCGCGCCGATCTGGACAAGCAAAGCACCGACGTTCTCGAGCGGCTCGACCAGCGCTTCGGCAGTGCGCGTCCGCAATCCGAGAAGGAAGGCTGGAAGGCCGGCGTGTCCGGCGTGCTCTCGGCCACGCTCACTCTGGGCCTCATCGGCTTCCTGTTCTTCCAGCTGAAAGGCCAGTTCAAGTCGCTGAAGTTCCTCGAGCCGCACCAGGTGCAAGGCTCCATCGGCGATCTCGTGGGCATGGACGACATCAAGGACGAAGTCTTCCAGATCAAGGACCAGTACCAGCGGCGCGGGGCGTATGCCGAATACGGCATCGTCAAGCCGTTCAACGTGATGTTCAGCGGCCCCGCGGGCACCGGCAAGACCAAGCTTGCGAGCTATCTCGCCAAGGAGCTGAACCTGCCGATCCTGTTCCACTCTGCGGCGAACCTCGAGACGGGTTATGTCGCGGGCGGCTCGAACACGCTCTCGCGCATCGTGAGCATGGCCAAGCGCCGCAAGCGCTGCATCGTCTTCCTCGACGAAGCGCAGGACCTTTTCATGAAGCGCGGCGGCCACCGCAAGTTCGACGACGACACGCAGAACATGCTGCTCGCCATCCTCGACGGCGTGCGCACGAAAAGCGAAGCCGAGATCATCTGGATCGTCGCGTCCAACTTCAACAGCGAACAGATCCAGATGGACGAAGCGATGCTTCGCCGCTTCCAGATGAAGGTCGACTTCCGCCTGCCGAACAAGGAAGAGCGCGCGTCCATCATCGAGCACTATCTCGACCAGCGCGCCGACAAGGTCGTGGCCGAACTCGATCTCGTGCACCTCGCCGAAGTGACCGAGGGCCGCAGCCCCGCGGACCTGGAGACCATCGTGAACCAGGCCGGCATCACGGCCGTGCAGGCCGGCACGATGATCGACACCGAGACGCTGATGAAGGCGGCCGAGCGCGTGCTGGTCGGCAACGTGAACTCGAACACGACCAAAGAAAGAGAAAGAGACCGCCGGATCATCGCGATCCACGAGTGGGGTCACTTCCTGGTCGACTTCGAATCCGAGCGCAAGGTGGCCGGCGGCGACTGGGAGACGGTCGCCCAGAACATGAAGACCATCAAGATCTCGCTGAAGGCCAACCCGCGCAACAACGCGCTGGGCTTCGTGTTCCACAAGCAGGGCGCCAACCTGCTGAAGACCAAGTCCGACATCGAGCACGACGTGCGCGTGCTCCTGGGCGGCATGGCCAACGAAGAGCTTTTCTTCGGCGAAGAGGGCACGACCAACGGCGCGCACAACGACATCACGCGAGTGACGAAGCTGCTGCACCACGCCGTGGCCGAGATGGGCATGTACCGCAAGACGCGCCTGAACTTCGGTGCGCTCTCGGACGGCGGGAACGGCAAGAGCCTGGACGAGGAGACGCGCGGCATCATGGAGATGCAAAGCGAGCGCCTCTACAGCGAGACGAAGACGGTGCTGTCGCGCCTGAAGCCGCTCACCGAGCATCTGGCCGGCAAGCTGATGGACAAGGGTGAGATGAGCCTGAAGGAAGCGCTGTTCGAGATTCGCAGCTTCGAAGCTGCCTGCTACGAATTCTCGAACCGCGCGGGGCTCGCCAACGCGAGCAGCTAAAGCCGCGAGAGAGCTTTATTTCTTCTTGGCCGGCGCCGCAGGAGCAGCCGCGCCGGGCGACACGCCGACGCGCTTGCTGATCGTGTCTTCCAGTGCGTGCACCTTGGGCTCGATCTGCGGGCGCGTGTCCGTCACGAGCTTTTCGCCCAGCGCCTGCTGCATGGCCGGGATCGTCGCCTGATACTTGAC
>DATJJL010000175.1:0-3288 GCA_035492155.1 Ramlibacter sp.
CATCCCACCGTTCGCACAACCACCATGCGAGGCCCACGTGGTCCGGATGCATGTGCGTGACGATCACCCGCAGGATCGGAAGGCCTTCGAGTTGGGTCTCGAAAAGCTTTTCCCACTGCGCCTTCGATTCATCGCGGCTGATGCAGGTGTCCACCACGGTCCAGCCGGCGCGGCCGTCGATCTCGTCGCGCAGCAGCCAGAGGTTGATGTGGTCGAGCGCGAACGGCAAGGCCATGCGGATCCAGCGCACGCCCGGCGCGACCTCCATGGTTTCGCCGGGGGCGGGAAGGGAATCGCCAAAGGCGTATTGCAGCTGTGCTTCGAGGGCGTTCATCGAGAATTGACGTTGACGTAAACGTCAGATGTAATCGCCCATTGTAGGCAGCGCGGAACGCCGAAGCTGTCACGGGGCATACAGCACCGGATCAACGAGGACATGGCCACACAGACGTACACGATCGGCGATCTCGCGAAGGAGTTCGACCTCACCACGCGCGCGATGCGCTTTTATGAGGACATGGGCCTTTTGCAGCCGCAGCGCACCGGCCCGGGCGGGCGAAACCGCATCTACACGGCGCGGGACCGCACGCGCCTGAAGCTCACCTTGCGCGCGAAGCGGCTGGGGCTGTCGCTGTCGGAAGCCAAAGAGATCATCGACATGTACGACAGCCCGCGCGACACGGGCCCGCAGCTTCGCAAGTTCCTCGCCATTCTCGCCACGCACCGCAAGCAGCTCGAAGACCAGATTGCCGACCTGCAGGCGCAGCTCGACGAGGTGAGGGTGCACGAGAAGGAGGCCAAGGCGCTGCTGGGCAAGGTCGACAGGAAGGCGGCCTAGAAGCTCGCCTCCAGTTCGTCGACGAGCCATCCGACATAGGCGACGGCTTGCCTGATCGGTTCGGGCGACGACAGGTCGATGCCCACCTTGCGCACGAGGTCGAGCGGGTGCAAGGTGCCGCCGGCGCGCAGCACGTCCTGCCAGTCGGCGAGCAGGCCGAGTCCTTCGCGTTCGGCTTTCTGTGCGAGAGCGGTCGACGCAACGAGTCCTACCGAATACGTGTACGGGTACAGGCCCAGGTAGTAGTGCGGCTGGCGCATCCATGTGAGCGCGGCGTCGTCGTCGATCTCCACCGTGTCGCCCCAGAAGCCGCAGAGGATGGCGCGCTTGCGCTCGCACAGCAGCGACGCGGTGACGCCGCCTCCGGCTTCCGCGAAGCGATACACCTGCCGCTGCAATTCGCCTTCGAGCAGGTGCGTGATGAAGTTGTGCTTGTACGTGCCGAGCACTTGCATCAACACCCAGCGGCGCATGCGCGCATCGCCGGCACCTGCCAGGATGTGACGAGCGAGCAGCACCTCGTGCATCGTCGACGGCGCTTCGATGAAAGGCATCGCGGGGCGCATGTTGCAAAAGCGCTGGCTGCGTTGCGCGAGAAGGAAGTGGCCCGCGTGGCCCAGCTCGTGCGCGAGCACGAAAGCGTCGCGCATCGAATCGGCCCACGTCACGAGGATGAACGGATGCACGCCATAGGGCGACGCGCAGAACGCGCCCGACGACTTGCCGATGTTGCCCGCCCGGTCGATCCAGCGCCGCTCGAACGCAGTGCGCAGCATCGCCACATATTCGGCACCCATGGGCGCCAGCGCAGCGAGGATCAAGTCGCGCGCTTCGTCGAAAGTGATCGCAGGCTGGAAGCCCGGATCGAGCGGCGACTTGAGGTCGCAATACAGCAGTTTGTCGAGGCCGAGCACGCGCTTTCGCAGCCGCGCATAGCGGCGCATGTGCGGCGCTAGTTCCGACTGGATGGTGTCCAGCACATTCGTGTAGAGCTCGAACGGCACCTTGTGCGATTGCAGCAGGAAGTGCTCCGCGCTTTCGTAGCCCCGCGCCTTCGCGAGCACGATGTTCTTCCTGATTTCCGTGGCGAAGGTCGCGGCGTAGGTGTTGCGATAGCGAGAGAGACCGTCGCAAAACGATCGCCAGGCCGCGCGGCGCAAGGCCGGATCGGGCGAGGGTTCGTGCTCCCACTCGTACAGGTTGAAGGAATTCGCGTGCGATGTCCCTGCGCCATCCGTGAAAGGCTCGAAGCGCATGTCGCTCATCTTCGAGCGGTTGTAGACCATGTAAGGCGCGCCCAGCACTTCGCTCAGGCCGGCGAGCAGGCGCTCCGAATCCGGCGCGAGCATGTGCGGCCGGATCTCGGCGAGATCCTCGAGCTCGCGGCGATGCACTTGCAGGAGCGGCTCCTCGCGCAGCCAGCGCTCCACCGTGCCGTCGGGCAGGGCGAGGATTTCGCTGTCGACGAAGGCGATCGCGGCGTTCACGCGTGCCAGCGCACCGGCGGCGGTCGAGAAGTCGGATTGCCGTGCGGGATCGGTTCCGTCTTCGGAATTGCGCAGGCTCGCGAAGGTGTACGCACGTTGCAGGCGCGCTTGCAACATGTCGCGCGCATCGAGGCAGGCGAGCAATGTGCCCGCACCTTCGGCCAGGCGGCCCTGGTGCGTCGCTACCGTCGATGCGGCACGCTCGATGTCCGCGAGCTCGGCACGCCACTCGTCGACCGAGCGGAAGAGCTCCTGCAGGTTCCAGGTGGTTTCGACGTCGACGTCGGCGCGTCGGGGAGGTGCGTTCATGGCGCCAGTATCGCCGTGCGCGCCTTGGACAGAATCCCCGGCGCTGGGCATAATTGACGTTTACGTAAACGTCAATCGAACATCGATCCATCCGATGCAACCAGCCGACCAGGATTTCGCCCAGCGCACGCGCGCGAGCTTCGAGCGCCAGCAGGCCATGAAGACCATCGGCGCTTCGCTCGGAGCGATCGAGCCGGGGCGTGTCGTCATCGAGCTGCCGTATTCGCCCGCGCTCACGCAGCAGCACGGCTTTTTGCACGCGGGCATCATCGCCACGGCGCTGGATTCCGCGTGCGGCTACGCGGCCTTCACGCTGATGCCGCATGACTCGGGCATCCTCACGATCGAGTACAAGATCAACCTCGTGGCCCCCGGCAAGGGGAGCCTCTTTCGCATGGAAGGGCAGGTGATCAAACCGGGGCGCACCATCACCGTCGTCGAAGGTCGTGCCTTCGCGATCGATGGCGGGAAGGAAAAACTCATCGCCACCATGACCGCGACGGAGATGACGATCACCGGCCGCGACGACGTCAAGCACTAGGAGACAACCATGACAAACCTGCCCGGCCTCAACTTCCAGCTTGGCGAAGACATCGACGCATTGCGCGACGCCGTTCGCGATTTCGCGCAGGCCGAGATCGCGCCGCGCGCCGC
>DATJJL010000176.1:0-4321 GCA_035492155.1 Ramlibacter sp.
AGGTTGCCGAACACCTGCGCAAGACGAACGGGATCGGCCTCGACCTGCAGCGAAGCAAGCGGCAGCGACACATGCAATTCGTGCCCCGCCGAATCGATCGATGGGCGGCAGGTTTCGACTGCCGCTTCGATCACCTCGGCAAGCGGCACGAGCGCGCGGCGCAGCTCGAGCTTGCCTTGCGCGATGCGGCTTGCGTCGAGCAAGTCCTCGAGCAGCCGCGACATGTGTGCGACCTGGCGCTCGATCACGTCGCGGCTCCATGCGACATCCGCATCGGCCGCCGCCTTCGCCTGCAGAAGGCGCGCTGCGTTGCGAATGGGCGCGAGCGGGTTGCGCAGCTCGTGCGCGAGCGTGGCGACGAATTCGTCCTTGCGGCGATCGGCCTCGCGCAACTCCGCATTCAATTGCCGCAATTGCTCCTCGGCCTGCTTCGACGCACTGACGTCGACCGTGCAGCCGTGCAATTTGTCGAAGTGCCCGTCTTCGTCGACGACGAGCACAGCGCGGTCCTCCACGTGCAGCCAGCGGTTGTCCTTGTGGCGCATGCGGTAACGCATGACGATGTGCCGCTGGCCCGCTTCCGCTGCCTCGCGGAACTGCCGCTGGCGCGCTTCGCGGTCGTCGGGATGCACCTGGTTTTCCCACCAATCGGGAAGCGGCGGCACTTCCTCGGGCCGCCAGCCGAGCACTTCATACATGCCGCGGGTGCGCTGCACGCGGCCAGTGCGAAAGTCGTATTCGTAGATGACGCCGTTGACGGCATCGGCCGCGAGGCGATAACGGTTTTCGGCCTCGCTGCGCCATGCGGCTTCCTTTTCGGCAGCGCGGCGCGCTTCGTCGGCGTGCCGCACCATGCGCCGCATGAATTCGCCGCCCGCCGCAATCACCCCGCAGGTGACCAGAAAAGCGACCAGGCGCCCGTATTCGCCGGCGTCCATCGACAAGGTGCCGCGCGGCGTTATGAACATCCAGCGCGCGATGAACCAACCCAAGGCGGTCACCCAGATCGCGGTGCGCCATCCGCCGACACTGGCGGCCACGGCAACAGCGGCAAACAGGCAGATCAGGGGATACCGGTCCGCCAGCCACGGCTCGAGCGCCCAGCGCAGCGCCACAGCGGCCGCGAGGCCGGCTGCAGCGATGGCATGGGCACGGATGGCGGTGGGCATGAGGTGACCATCTTTATAGCAGCCGCATGTCACCTTCATGCAAATATGCGTGCCGCCTTAGTGGAATATGTGCCGCGCATCCATAATGAATTCGCATGCCGAGTGATCCCCTCGATTCCACCACGCTGCAGGGAAAGGCTCTGCTCGCGCTGGTGTTCGCCGCCACCGCCCTCTTTGCTGCGGTGCTGTGGCCCTTGGCGGGAGCAATCTCCTGGGCGATCTTCATCGCCGTGGTCTTCGCGCCGATGCAGGAGCGGGCTGCGCGACGTCTGCGCGGGCGCCGCGGATGGGCGGCCATCGTGACGCTTGCCGTCATCGTCGTGATGGTGCTCTTGCCGATGACCATGCTCGGCGTGGCCGTCGCACACGAGGCATCGGCGCTCTACGCACGGCTGAAATCCGGCGACATCCAGCTGGCCGACTACTTCCAGAAAATGATGGCCGTGCTGCCCGAATGGGCGCGCGGCTGGCTCGCGCGCGTGGGCATCGACGACCTGCCCGCATTGCAGGCCCGCCTTGCGCAGGCGCTGGGCGACAGCAGGAACTGGATCACTGCGCGCGCCGTCCTCATCGGGCAAGGCACGCTCGATGTGGTGGTCGAGTTTTTCGTGATGTTGTACTTGCTCTTTTTCCTGCTGCGCGACGGCCGTGAGCTTGCGGACAAGGCGGCGCGCGCACTGCCGCTCGAGCCCGGCCACACGAAGCGTTTGCTCTCGCAGTTCGCGACGGTCGTGCGCGCCACTGTGAAAGGCAACGTCGTCGTCGCGCTGGCGCAAGGCGCGCTCGGTTGGCTCGCGTTCTGGTTTCTCGACATCAACGCGGCCTTGCTGTGGGGGGCGGTGATGGCGCTGCTGTCGCTACTGCCCGCTGTGGGTGCGGCGATTGTGTGGGCACCGGTCGCGATCTACCTGGCCACGACGGGCTCGCTGTGGTCCGGATTGGGTCTTGCCGCGTGGGGTGTGCTGGTCATCGGCCTGGTGGACAACGTGCTGCGCCCCGTGCTTGTGGGCAAGCAGACACGCCTGCCGGACTGGCTCGTGCTCGTGGCCACACTTGGCGGGCTGGCGGTGTTCGGGCCCAGCGGCTTCGTGATCGGGCCTGTCATCGCAGCCACCTTTCTCGTTAGCTGGGAAATCCTCGGCGACGCCCGGCGCTGACTCCTTGTGTCAGTGATGGCAAATCGGCGCGTGGGTGGACCGTCTCGCGCGGTCGCATCGCCGGCCTTGCGGCCGGGTCCCTGCGCTGGACGTTTCTTGCGGCGCGCGAATCACTTACCAAACGATTGTTTGGTATGTTTGGTAGACTCCCCACATGCCCGCCCGATCCGCCCATGCCGACAGCCGGCTTCCCCGCGTCCTCGACGAAGCCGCGCGGCTTTTTCGCGCCCACGGCTACGAAGGCACGACGATGCGCGAGATCGCGAAGGCCACCGGCATGTTGCCGGGCTCGCTCTACTGCCATTTCGCGAACAAGGACGAACTGCTTCGCGCGGTGTACCTGCGCGGTGTCGAGCAGATCAGCCAGTCCGTGCACACCGCCACCGCGCGTCACGATGACGAGTGGGACAGGCTCGAGGCCGCGTGCATCGCGCACCTCGAGGCGATCCTGCGCGACGACGACTACGCGCAGGTCGTCATCCGCGTGCGCCCCACCGACGCGCCCGCCGTGCAGCGCGACCTCATCGAACTTCGCAATCGCTACGAAGCCGTGTTCGACACCCTCGTGCGCGACTTGCCGCTCGCACGCGGAACCGATCGCGCGGCGCTTCGGCTGATGCTCATGGGCGCGCTCAACTGGGCGCAGACCTGGTATCGCCCGGGCGGCCGCCTCAACCCCAAAACCATCGCCCGCAAATTCGTCACCCTGCTGCGGCAGGGACAGGAGGTCACCGCATGATCCCGAAAGTGCTCGTCACCAAGATCGGCTTCGACGGCCACGACCGCGGCAGCCGCGTCGTCGCCGCCGGCCTGCGCGACGCGGGCATGGAAGTGATCTACACGCCGCCGTGGCAAGAGATATCAGCCGTCGTGAAGCTCGCGATGGAGGAGGACGTCGACGTCATCGGCATCTCTTCGCTCGCGACCGATCACCTCATCGTGCCCAAGTTGATGACGGCGCTGAAGGAGGCGGGCATGCCGGACATCGCCGTTGTCGTCGGCGGCATCGTGCCGGACCAGGACGAGCCGATGCTGCTCGAAAGCGGCGTTTCGCGCGTGTTCCATCCGGGCGCGACCATGGCCGAAATTTCTTCCAGCGTGCGCGACCTCGCGCAGAAAAGGAGGGCCCATGAACAAGCCCGTTGAAGCGACGCACCTCTTCGCGTGCACAGAGGCCTACGAGAACTGGCAGCGCGAGTACGCACAGTCGATCGGCACCGACAAGGACGTGCGCAACCGTTCGGGCGTCGCGGTGAAGCCGCTCTACACCGAGCTGGACTGGGACGCATCGCAGCACACGAGCGACCTCGGAATGCCCGGCCAGCCGCCGTACACGCGAGGCATCTACGCCACCATGCATCGCGGCCGCACTTGGTCGCAGCGCCAGCTCGTCGGCCTGGGCACGCCTGCGCAATTCAATGCGCGCCTGCTCGAGATGATGGCGGGCGGTGCCAACGCCGTGTCGCTGATTCCATGCAACTCGGTGTTCCGTGGCTACGACATGGACGAATCGCACATCGAGCTGCTGGGCACTTGCGGCACCGTCGTCAACACGGCGAACCACATGGACCGCGCGCTCGAAGGCGTCGACCTCGCGCGCACGTCCTGTGCGATGAACGATCCGTCGCCCTTCACGCTGCTTGCCTTTCTTCTCGCCGTCGCACGGCGACGCGGTGTGGATTGGCGCTCCATCACCGGCACGTCGAACCAGAGCGACTACCTGAGCCACTACGTCGCCAACCACATGTTCTTTCGCATCGCGCTGCCCGGCGCGCGGCGCATCCTCGGCGACCACATCGAGTTCTGCAGCAAGCATGTGCCGCGATGGAATCCGATGTCGGTGGTGGGGCAGCACATGCAGCAGGCCGGTGCAACACCCGCGGAAGCGGTGGCGTTCACGCTTTCCACCGCCGTGCAGAACGCGCGCGATTGCATACAGCGCGGCATGGACCCGGATGCATTCCTGCCGCGATTCACCTTCTTCTTCGACATCTC
>DATJJL010000177.1:0-3082 GCA_035492155.1 Ramlibacter sp.
CTCGGCATCGCGAAAGGCGAGAAGGACAAGATGCACGCGCAGCATCACCGCAACTACAAGTTTTTCGATGCGCCCGTCGGCCTCATGTTCACGATCGATCGCAGCCTCGGACGTGGCTCGTTGGTGGACTGCGGGATGTTCCTGCAGAACGTGATGATCCTTGCCCGTGCGCAAGGCCTGCACACGTGCCCGCAGGCGGCGTGGAATCCCTTCGCGAAGATCATCCTTCCCCACATCGGCGCGAGTCCGTCCGAGATGCTTGTGTGCGGCATGGCGTTGGGATATCCCGACGTGTCGGAGAAGGTGAACACGTTCGAGACGCCTCGCATCCCCGTCGAGGAGTTCACGCACTGGCTCGACTGATAATCGGCGCAAGCACAACATAAAAGACGGAGACAAACTTGACGCTGGCCGGTATACCTTTCGACTTCGTCCTGTTCGCGTTGACCCTCGCTGGCGTCGCGATCTTTCACCACCACACGCTTTACGTCGCGCTGATCGGATTGGCGACGATCACGCTTTACAAGCTCGGGTTCGGCGACTTCGGCGGCGTCGCGGGGTTCCCGGGGCTGGCCGGCCTTTTCAAACATGAATGGGTCACGCTCGCGAACCTGCTGGGTTTGCTGCTTGGCTTCGCGCTGCTCGCCGATCATTTCGAGAAAAGCGGCTTTCCGACTCTTCTGCCCAGGTTCCTGCCCGACGACTGGAAGGGCGGATTCGCACTGCTCATCATCGTCTTCGTCATCTCGAGTTTCCTCGACAACATTGCCGCCGCGATGATCGGTGGTGCCATGGCCCATGTGCTTTTCAGGGGCAAGGTCCACATCGGCTATCTCGCGGGCATCGTCGCAGCCAGCAATGCGGGAGGTGCCGGCAGCGTCGTCGGCGATACGACGACCACGATGATGTGGATCGCGGGCGTGCCGCCGCTGGAGGTGCTCGAGGCCTACACCGCCGCAGTGGTGGCGGTCGCGATCTTCGGCGTGGTCGCTGCCAAGCAGCAGCATCGCCTGCAGCCGATCATGAAGGACGACCCGGGCGATGCCTTCTTCGATGCGCCGCGGCTCGTGGTCGTCGCGATCATTCTTGTCATTGCGTTGCTCGCCAATGTGTACTTCAACCTGAATGCGCCCGAGGTCCTCGATCACTGGCCCGTGATCGGCATCGCGGTGTGGATCGCGATCCTCGCAACCGCACTCTGGCGAAAGCCGACGTGGACCTTGCTGCCCGGTGCCGTGCGAGGAAGCATCTTCCTGCTGTCGCTGGTCTCCTGCGCGGCGATGATGCCGGTGAAGGCGCTGCCCGCGGCATCGTGGCAGACGGCCTTCGGGCTCGGCTTCGTGAGCGCGGTGTTCGACAACATTCCGCTCACCGCGCTGGCCTTGCACCAGGGCGGCTACGACTGGGGCTTTCTCGCTTTCGCGGTCGGATTCGGCGGCTCGATGATCTGGTTCGGCTCCTCCGCCGGCGTGGCGTTGTCCGGCATGTACCCCCAAGCGAAATCCGTCGTGTCCTATGTCAAGGCCGGCTGGCACGTCACGCTGGCATATGTCATCGGGTTCTTCGTTTTGCTTGCGCTGCACGGCTGGCATGTCGACGTGCCCAACACCCGGATGAGCGGCGGCAACGAGCCTGTGACCGCCCCGCCTCCCGCCAAGACCGTGCCATGACAATGAAGCCGAAGATCCTGGTCGCTCGCGCGATCTTTCCCGAGACGATCGAGAAATTGAAGGCGCACTTCGAGGTCGAATCCAACCAGGGCGACGAACTCTGGACGAAGCCGCAACTCGCGGCGAAGCTGGCGGACAAGGTCGGCGCGCTGACCACCGGAAGCGAGCGCATCGACGCCGACACGCTCGCCCAGGCCGCCGGTCTGAGCATCTGCGCGAACATGGCGGTGGGATTCAACAACTTCGATCTCGCGGCGATGAACGCGCGGCGTGTGCTCGGAACCAACACGCCCGATGTGCTCACCGAAACCACGGCTGATTTCGGGTTCGCCTTGCTGATGGCCATCGCGCGCCGCATGAGCGAGAGCGAACGATTCCTGCGTGAAGGCCAATGGGACCGCTGGCGCTACGACATGTTCGCGGGCGCCGAAGTGCATGGCACGACGCTCGGCATCCTCGGCATGGGGCGGATCGGGCAGGGCATCGCACGGCGCGGTGCGCATGGCTTCGGCATGAACGTGATCTATCACAACCGCTCGCGCCTGGCGCCGCAGCTCGAAGCCGAATGCAAGGCACGCTACGTCAGCAAAGAGGCGCTGCTGAAGACGGCCGATCACCTCGTCCTCGTGCTGCCTTATACGCCCGAGTCGCATCACGCGATCGGCGAGGAGGAACTCGCCCTGATGAAGCCGACCGCCACGATCGTGAACATCGCGCGCGGAGGCATCGTGGATGACGCCGCTCTGGCCAGGGCGCTGCGCGAAGGCCGCATCGCCGGCGCGGGGCTCGATGTGTTCGAAGGCGAGCCCAAGGTCCACCCCGACCTGCTCGCGTTGCGCAACGTCGTCCTCACGCCTCATATTGCGAGTGCGAGCGTGCCCACGCGCCGCGCGATGGCCGATCTCGCCGCTGACAACCTGATCGGGTTTCTTGTGCGCGGAAAGGCAATCACGCCGTTGAATGAGGAAGTGCTGGCGAAGCAGAGGAAGTAGTTGTGGACGCTCAAGCGATATCGATCATTGCCTTGCTTGCCGGTATGGCCTTCGGCGCAATCGCCGCATGGCTGGCCGCACGAGGTGCGCATGCGAAGAGCGTCGAAGCCGCCGTCGCCAGGACGCAGGCCGAGATGGGCGCGGAACTCGCCCGCATCACCGAACGTTCGGCCCAGCAGGACAAGGCATCGGCATTGGTTCGCGCCGAGCTGGATTCCGAAAAGCAGGCGAGGACCTCCGCCGAGAATGAGGTGGCACGGCTGAACACAGCGTTCGCCGAGCTCAAGGTGACCGTCGAGAACGAACGCAAGTCCGCGGAGGAAAAGCTGGCACTGCTCGATGAAGCCAAGCAGAAGCTGTCAAGCGAGTTCCAGTTGCTCGCCAACCGTATCTTCGAAGACAAGTCGAACAAGCTTTCCG
>DATJJL010000178.1:0-4155 GCA_035492155.1 Ramlibacter sp.
CAACGCTCGAGCGTGCTGCCCGATGTGCCGACGGTGAACGAATCGGGTGTGCCTGGCTACGAAGCGACGATATGGCTCGGCCTGCTCGCGCCGAAGGGTACGCCGAAGGCGATCGTCGACAAGCTGAACGAAGCCGTGTCAAAGATCGCGAGCCAGCCCGAAGTGAAGCGCGAATGGGGCAAGCAGGGCGCGACACCGATGGTGATGTCGCCGGCGGAGTTCGACAAATACATCCAGGGCGACATCGCGAAGTGGGCTCGCGTGATCAAGACCGCGAACATCAAAGTCGATTGAAATGACATTGCATCTCTTGAGCGGCGGCGCCGCGCAGGCGCTCGTCGCGCGCATGAAGGGCGATCGCGACATCCATGGCACGTTCGGCGCCGTCGGCGCGATGCAGGGCAAGCTGCTTGCCGGCGAAGCGTGCGACGTGCTGATCCTCACGCAGGCGCTCATCGACCAGCTCGCGGCGGACGGTCATGTCCATCCGGGCAGCATCACGCCGCTGGGCATCGTGAAGACCGGCGTCGCGGTGAGGTCGGGCGATCCGCATCCCGATGTGTCGAATGGCGCGGCGCTCAAGTCAGCGTTGCTGCGCGCGTCGGGTGTGTACTTTCCGGACCCGCAGAAGGCAACGGCCGGCATCCATTTCATGAAGGTGCTGAAGGCGCTCGGCGTCGACGCCGATTTGCACGATCGCATTCGCACATTCCCGAACGGCGCGACGGCGATGGGTGCGATGGCCACATCGGACCAGGAGGGCGCGATCGGCTGCACGCAAGTGACGGAGATCCTGTTCACCGCAGGTGTCGATCTGGTCGGACTGCTGCCCAAGGAATTCGAGCTGGCCACTGTCTACACAGCGGCTGTGTGCACGAAAGCGCGAGACCCGCAAAGCGCGCGCGAGTTCATTGCGTTGCTCGCGGGCGACGAAGCCGCGCCGGTTCGCGCGCAGTGCGGCTTCGAGATGCGCTGAATCCAACCGGGCATTCAATGCCGGCGGTGCCGCATCGCCGTGTGCAGTGCCACGGCAGCGAGCGCGACCACCACTGCCCCGAAGCCGAAAGCGGTTTCCTCGAGCCGACCTGTTCGCGCGACGACGATGCCCGCGGCGATTGCCGGCAGGCCGAGCGCGAGGTACGACACGATGAAGATGACGGACAGCACCGCTGCACGTTCCGCTGCAGCAGCCGTCGCGACCACGCTGCGCACCGCGCCCTGGAAGCCGAGCCCGAAACCCGCGCCCGCCACGACGGCCGCGACGAAGAACGCCACCGGCGCATGAAAGGCGAGGGCAAAGAGCGATGCGCCCATGCCCACGCCCAGTGCCCCGGCGCCGCTCACGCGCATGTGACGTTCGTGCGAGCGATGCAGCAACAGCACGGCGACGCTGCCGCTGCCCGCGAGCAGGAAACCCGTGAAGCCGCCGGCGAGTGAAGAATCCAGGCCGAACACTCGATGGACAAGCGCGGGGCCCAGCGACAGATAAAAGCCCGCGATCGCCCAGCCCGCGATGAGCTGCGGCGCTGCGGCCATCAAGGGAGCGTGCGTGCCGCGCGGTGCGCGCCATTCGAACCGCAGGGACGCGAGTGCGCCCGGGCGGCGCAGGCCCGGCTCGGGCATCAGCAGCACGCCCAGTCCTTGCAACAGGTAGACCGCAGCGAACATCAGGTAGACGAGGTGCGTCGGCGCGGGCAGGTAGTGCACCATGAGACCCGCAACGACACCGCCGAGAGCCGTGCCCATCGCAGGCGCGACCGCGTTGGCGACGGTGCCGCGTTCACGGTCGATGTCCAGCATGCCCGCACCGATCGCGCCGATGGCTGTCCCCGTGGCGATGCCTTGCAGGATTCGCGCGGCGATCAGTGCCGCAACCCCGTGCGCGGTGGCGAACACGACCATGGTGAGCGCCTGCGCAATCGCGGCAACGAAGAGCACGGGCCGGCGGCCCACGTGGTCCGACAGGCGTCCAGCCACGAGCAGCATGGCCAGCAGCGACAGCGCATACACGGCGAAGATCACCGTGACCGTGACGGGCGAGAAATGCCAGAGCTGCTGGTAGATGGGGTAGAGCGGCGTCGGTGCGCTCGAGCCGGCGAGGAAGGACACGTAAATGGACGCCAGCAGGAAGAAAGCCGCACTGGGCGTCATTTCGTAGGAAAAGCTCGGGGAGCGGGTCATGGGTTCTCCAGTGCGCAATTAAATAAACAGACAGGTCTGTCTGGATTGCAACTATACAGACCTGTCTGGTACAATGCAACCCATGGCGACGATGTCCCCTGACAAATCCGTGCCGCGCGGCTCAGCCCGCGACCGCCTGCTGGCGGCTGCGCACGAGCTTTTCTATCGCGAGGGCGTCAACAACGTTGGCATCGACCGTGTCATCGAGCACGCCGGCGTGGCAAAGGCATCGCTCTATTCGAATTTCGGAAGCAAGGACGAGCTGGTGCGCGCCTACCTCAAGGGCATGCACGAGCGGCGCGTCGAACGCGTGCTCGAGCGCATCGGCAAGCACCGCAGCCCGCGCGAACGTCTGCTCGCGGTGTTCGACGGCGTGGTCGAGTCAGCAGGCAGGCCGGGGTACAAAGGTTGCGCGTTCGTGCGCACGGATGCCGAGATGCCCATGGGCGGGCCGGCGAAGGAAGTGATCGACGAGGCGCGCGCGTGGATGCGCGATCTCTTCACGCAACTCGCCCGCGAAGCCGGAGCGCGCAATGCGCCCGCGCTGGCTCAGCAGCTCGTGTTGATTTACGACGGCGCGATCACCGCCGCGTCTATGGATGCGAACGTCGCCGCCGCCGTGGCAGCGCGATCACTGGCCGCGAACCTGCTGGACGCGGCCGCCGCGCGCTAGGCCGCGACTATTGCGTGCATGCGCTTGACGAGCGCGGGGTCCGCGGGGCCGAGCTTTCCGCTCTTCGCAGCGATGCGTCCGTCACGATCGAGCAGGGCCAGCTGTGTGGAGTGGTTGAACTCGCCGTCGGCCAGCTTGCGGTATTGCACACCGAGCACCGCGGCGACCTTTCGCACCGTCGTCTCGTCGCTGCGCGCCAGTGTCCACTGGCTGTCGCAGTTGCGCTTGGCCGCCGTTTCCTTGAGCACCGCGACGGTATCGCGCGGTGGATCGAAGCTCACCATCAGCACGCGAACATCCTTGCGTTCGGCTTCGGGCAGCGCTTTCAAAGTCGAATGGATGGTCTCGAAGATCATCGGGCAGACCATCTGGCAAGAGCTGTAGAACATGGACGCCAGCACGGGTTGGCCGCGCAGGGACGCCAGGTCGAACTCGCGCCCGTCCTGGTCGGTGAGCTTGGCGTCGAGCTTGTAGATCGAACTGGAAGGCAGCTCGGTCGCGGCGAACGCGGGTGCGCATGAGAGCGCCGCGATCGAGGCGATGGCCAGCAGCGACTCGCGCCGCGAGAGATTCGTTGTCGTCATGAAGGATCCTGGTCGATGGTTTGCGCGCAGCGAAAGCCGAGCGTGCCCGTGGTGTCGGTGGCGTTGAGCGATGACAGCAGCGCGATGCGCATGACGACGGCGTAGCTGTCGCGATCGACGATGTTGAGCGCGCCCGCGCCGCAGAACTTCGCGATGTCGGGGTCGCCCTGCGTGCGGCTGTCGCCCGCGATGAACAGGGCGTTGAAGTCTTCGACCCATTCCCAAACGAGGCCATGCATGTTGCTCACGCCATATGCGTTGGGGGTGCCGCCCACTGCAGCCAGCGCACTGCCGGTGGGCTGCTCGTACCACGCGAGGATGCGCCGGCGCCATGCGGGGTCGGACCGCGCGTCGCTTCGCGTCTCGTCCGCGGCCGCGGCGAACTCCCACTCGATCCATGTCGGCAGGCGCGCGTTCTCGCTCTCGCAATAGGCCTTGGCGGCGAACCAGCTCACCTCGACGGCAGGCGACTGCGCCGGGCCCGGAAAGTGCATGAGATAGGCCTTCTCCGCGAAGACCTCAGGCACGCGGCCTTTCAGCCAGATCGGGTGCGAGCGCAGGAAAGCCGTGAACTCAGCGACCGTGACCGGCGTGCGGCGCAACATGAACGGCGCAACGTCGACGGTGGTGCTTGCACTGGGCGACGAGCCTTGCGGCAGGACGCTGTCGAACTTGCCGCCGGGCAAGCGCACATAGTCGGCCGCCTGCGCCGTGCTT